>JAWUYI010000110.1:0-36252 GCA_034110885.1 Oleiphilaceae bacterium | reverse complement strand
TTGTTGGCGCGAAACGACTTGATGCCTTTGGTGAAAATCTCAGTTCGGTTGATGCGGTGGTTACGCTAAGTGACTTTACTACTGTGAGCCTCAATGGAGACCGTATTGCCGGCACTATCAGTTTACCTTTAGGGGACGAGGCAATCGGCATTGCCTTGTCAAAACTTTATCTTGATAGGCCTGCTTCTAGTGCTGGAGAAAAAGCACCGAGTCAATTGCCTGCCAAGGCGAAAGTAGTTCATCCTGCTCAGGCACTAGACCCCCGAGGATTCCCTAACGTTAATGTCTTAATCGATGATTTTGGGATTGGCGGTAAGTCGTATGGAGAGTGGAGTTTTTGGACTATCTCCGACCTGTATGGGCTTATTGTTCGCGATATCGAGGGAGAATACTCGGGGTCGAAGGTGACGGGGCAGCTGAATTGGCAGTTGGATGATGGCCAGCATCAAACTATTTTGACATTAGATGGTAAGGGCGAAAATTTCGAGCCCCTAGTGACGATGTTTGCGTCACAGATGCCAATTTCAAGTGACAGCTTCAAGGCAAGTCTTGCGCTCGTTTGGCCTGATAGCCCGCAAAACTTTTCCCTTGATCGCCTCTCGGGGACAGTGCTGTTAGATCTTGAGGATGGGCAAGTCAAGACAGACAACAACGCTGCTGGCGCTCTACGTTTGTTTGGTATCTTTAACACGGATGCAATTGGGCGTCGTTTAAGGTTGGATTTTTCGGACTTGTATTCTAGTGGCATTAGTTTTGACCGGTTCTACATTAATGCCTCAATTGATCAGGGTGATTTGCATCTTGTTGAGCCGATGCTCATAGATGGTCCTTCAAGCAACTACGAACTGCGGGGTGATATTGATCTGGCAGACGAAACCTTGGATTTAAAAATGGTCGTGGAATTGCCTATTTCTAGTCATGTTCCTTTAGCCGGTTTAATGCTTGGCGCTCCTCAGATCGGAGGTGCTGTCTGGCTGGTTGACAAGGTTCTAGGTTCACCGCTGTCAAAACTATCCACAGTGCGCTATGCGATTACCGGTGGTTGGGATGACCCGAAGATGGAGTTAGAGAAAGTAATCAATGCAAAATAGTCCTGGTATCCACGACGGGAAGTCTGCGTCCGCGTCGTCACCCAAAATATGCGTTGCTGCTCTCCAGATGACCAGCACAGATTCACCCGAAGTTAATTTTGAGGTAGCACAAGATTTAATTGAGCGTGCGAGTGCGCAGGGCGCTGACTTAATCGTTTTGCCTGAAAACTTCTTATGTTTTGGGCGCTCGGGTTTGTCTTTGCTTAGTGGAATGCTTGAAGCGTACCTCGAGAAGCTTCGTTCATTGGCGAAAGTAAATAGAGTGGCATTAGTCTGCGGCTCTTTACCGTTTTCGGCGGACTCTCTTGAGGAAAAGTTCTTTTCCAGCTCAGTAGTCATCGACTCGACGGGAAAGGATCTTGCGCGGTATGACAAAATTCACCTTTTTGACGCAGATGTTTCGGACTCTGTGGGTCGCTATCGCGAATCTGATACTTATATGCCTGGCAGTAAGATTGTAACTGCAAGTGTTTTAGGCTGGAATATCGGCTTAAGCATCTGTTACGACTTGCGCTTGCCTGAGCTTTATCAGCAGTATTTTCGCGAAGGTGTTCAGCTAATAACGGTGCCTGCTGCGTTTACCTATGAAACTGGGCAGGCCCACTGGGAGACGTTGCTAAAAGCGAGAGCGATTGAGACGCAAAGTTATGTTGTCGCGTCTAATCAAACCGGCGCGCATATCGGTGACCGAAAAACGTGGGGGCACAGTATGATTGTTGACCCTTGGGGGGCGGTGGTTGCTAACTGCCAAGCAGAGCTTGGCTTTTGCTTGGCAGAACTGGATCAGAAAAAAATCGAGGATGTGCGCACTAACATGCCATTACTTCAGCATAAGCGCCTAGTTTAATATATCGGCTTCATATTGTTTTATAAATTTAAAAAGCTTCTTCGCTGCTCCAGTATTCTTATCATTATCGACATCTTTTTTCGCCTGACGCACAAGTTGCCTTAGTGTTTGTACATTAACCATGGGGTGCTTTTCTATGAACGCTGTAACTGCATCATTGCTTCCCTCAATCAATTTTGTACGCCATGCTTCAAGTTGGTGTAATCGCTGAGCATAGATATTACTCGAACTATCATAGCGATCTAAGACTATTTGAATTGCGTCGAGATCCTCGGTACGCATTACTTTGCCGATATATTGCATTTGCCGGCGTTTTGCTTCTCGGGACGTTATTCTGTGGTATGTCGCGATGCCGTGGGCGAGATCTTCAGAAATAGATACGTCTTTAAGTTGTGAGGCTTTTAGGTCACAAAGTTGCTTTCCCACTTGCTGCAAGGCTTCCATCTCGCGTTTAATCTGAGACCGACTTTTGATATGTTCTTCATCGTCAAATTGGTCATCTTGGTCCGAGAAAGTGTCATTGCTAGTCATGTTGGAAGTAAGTCCGGGTCAAAGTTTTAAACGAAGACGATGGTGGCTAAGCCGAGAAAAGATAAGAAGCCTACAACGTCGGTTATAGTGGTTAGTATTACACCACCAGCTAGTGCTGGGTCAATGTTACGTGATTTAAGGAAATAGGGTAGCGCAGTACCCGCAAATGCAGCGACGACGAGGTTTATCATCAGTGCCGCGGCAATCACTGCGCCGATTCTTGGGTCATTAAACCAGAACATGGCGCAGACAGAAACAACAACGGCCCATATAAGTCCGTTAATCACGCCAACTAAAAACTCTCTATTTAAAAGCCACTTCAAGTTATTGCTACTAATCTGGCCTACCGCCATACCGCGAATAACAAGCGTTAAGGTCTGGCTACCGGCAATTCCGCCCATGCTCGCTACGATTGGCATTAGCACTGCTAAGGCAACCACTTGTTCGATAGTATCTTCAAATATGCCAATGACTGCGGAGGCGATAAAAGCGGTAATAAGGTTAATGCCAAGCCAAACAGCACGTCGTTTTGCCGTAATACGTACGGGGGCAAATGTGTCTTCTTCTTCGTCCAGACCCGCCATGCTCATTAGAGAGTGATCAGCGCCTTCACGAATTACGTCGACGACGTCATCGATGGTGATTCGCCCAAGCAACACGCCCTCGTCATTGACAACAGGTGCTGTTACGAGATCTTGGCGCTCAAATAAAGTAGCAACTTCACTGTCGCTCATATTGACATTAATGGTAATGGCGTTGGTATCCATTACCTCTCTGACCGTTGCGCCAAGGTTTGAGACAAGCAATTTCGTGATGGGTAAGCTGCCGATCAAAACGTCTTTGCGGGATACAACGAGTAAGCTATCGGTTGTGTCTGGAAGCGCTCGGTGACGACGCAGATACCGTAGTACTACTTCAATGCTGATATCTGCCCTTATGGTGATGGTGTCGGTGTCCATCAAACCACCGGCAGTATCCTCCGGATAGCCAAGAATTTCTTCTACTCGCTCTCGGTCTTGACTGTCCATTGAGTCAAGGACTTCGCCAATAACTTGCTCTGGTAGGTTTTGAAGAATGTCAGCGAGGTCATCTGTGTCGAGATCTTCGGTAGCATTTATCAGTTCTTGAGGGTTAAGTTTACTCAAGAAATATGATTGAACGTCTTCGCTTAGATATTGAAGTACGTCGCCGTGAAGGTCAGCGTTGACGAGTTGCCAGATGATTTTTCTTTGTTTTGGTGGAGAAGACTCAAGTAAGTGCGCAATATCGCTAGCGCTCAAACCTTTGTTTATGATTCGGGAAACCTGCTTTAACGAGCCAGAATCAATCGCATTGCTGATCGATTGCCACTGCAATTCTGAGCTGTTGTTAGAAAACTGGTTTGCCATGGCTATCCTGTTTAGGTTCTTATTACACTTTTAAGTATAGCGGAAGAGCGGGTAATCACGAATAATTTGATCTTAAAAAACATGGGCTTAGTATGTTTTTCTCGAATTTATAAAAGGTTTTAAGACTCTTCTCCAAAGCGATCAGATATCAATGCGAGCATGGCGTCCATTGCGTCTTGCTCATCAGGGCCTTCGACTTGGAGCTCTAAAATGCTGCCAATGCTCGCGGCAAGCATCATAACCGACATGATGCTTTTTCCATCCACCTCTTTTCCATCTTTACGAACGGTCATGCTGCTTTCAAAACGAGATGAACACGCTACGAATTTCGCCGCAGCGCGGGCGTGGAGCCCGAGTTCGTTAATAATCTCAACTTGTTTCAAGAGCATGAAAGCGTCCTTATGAATACATACTGTATGAGCTAACATGTGCGCCAGCTAATTTTGGAGTGAAGTGTATTATTTTTTGACTATTGCGGGTAGTTCTTTGTGTCTTATAAGTACATTTTGGTGTATTTCTTTGAAGTGCTTTCCTATGCGTTCACATAGATAAACCGAACGATGCTGTCCACCGGTGCAGCCGATTGCAATCGTCATGTAACTGCGGTTGTTCTGTTCAAATTTACCTAGCCAAGGCTCAAGAAAGTTGACAATCGATGACTCCATATCCAGAGTTTCTTGGTGTGACCCCAGAAATTCTTGGACCGGCGTATCTAAACCAGTAAATGCTCGAAGGGCAGGGTCCCAATATGGGTTTGGTAAGCAGCGAACATCAAATACGTAATCAGCGTCGCTTGGCACGCCATGCTTGAAACCAAATGACTGGATAAGTAACGCCATTTCTTGATTGGAGCGCCCCGCAACTCTGATCTTAATGTGGTCGCGAAGCTCGTAAAGTGACATCTCACTTGTGTTGATCGACAAATCTGCTTTGCGTGCGATGGGCTCAAGCAACTTGCCTTCGCTATCTATCGCTTCTTTGAGTGAAATCTCAGGAGTACTTAGGGGGTGCTTGCGCCGCGTTGCATGAAAGCGTTTAAGCAGGGTTTCGCTATCCGCGTCTAGGTAGATAATCTCTATGTTGATATTTTGGTGCTGGCAGGCCTGAAAAAAAACAGGGAAATTTTCAATGCCGCTTTGGAGGTTTCTAGCATCAATACTTACAGCCACTTTCGATAAGCGTTTATCTTTGCTTAATGTCGATTGCGCACCTAATTCAAGGAGGAGTCCGACAGGCAGGTTATCTATACAATAAAAGCCGAGGTCTTCGAGTACATGGAGTGCAGTACTTTTACCAGAGCCAGATCGACCACTTATGATGACTAATTTCATGCTCCCCTCCAGTTGGGAAACTCCTTTATGAAGTCGTTACTGCTCAGTCATAAGATTATAAAGGTCTTCGTCACTGTTTGCATGTCTGAGTTTGTCGCAGAATGCGCGGTCGTTAAATTTTTCGGCAATTTGGCTTAAAAGTTCAAGGTGTTCGCTGCTTGCTTCTTTCGGCACTATAAGCACGAATAGTAAGTCAACGGGCTGATTGTCAATTGCGTCGAAGGAAACCTGCTCTTTAAGGACAAAAAGGCAGCCGATTACTTGTTGGCATTGTTCAAGTCGGCTATGCGGGATTGCAATACCTTGGCCTATACCAGTACTTCCCAGGCGCTCTCTGGCCACTAAATTATCGAAAATTTGGTGGCTTGTTAGAGCGGGATGAGCCTCAGCAACTGCTTCTGATATGTGTTCGAGAACTTTTTTCTTACTGCTCCCGGGAAAACTCTTTCGAGTTAACCCAGGGCTCAAAATTGCCTCGATCGTGATTGAACTGTCGTTCATAGATTTCCTAATACAGCTTTATTGTATTAAGTAGCTCCGTGTGATCGTGCTACTTGTTTCTCTTTGAATTTAAGGACCTGACGATCCAATTTATCTACTAATTGATCAATTGCTGCATACATGTCTTCATTTTCGGCGGTAGCGTGAATGTCCGCGCCCGAAATATGGAGGGTCGCTTCCGCTATTTGTCTCTGCTTTTCGACGGATAGTGTCACTTGGACGTTGGTAATGCCGTCTTTATGTCGTTCTAGTTTTTCTAGCTTAGTACTGACATATTCTTTCATTGATTCTGTTAAATCGACATGGTGACCAGTAATGTTCAATTGCATAGTAATCTCCTATGTAGTTAATGATGTGCATGGATGCGCACCAAAAGTACCTCTAATTCGGTAACGATTGATTTAAACTAATCGTTTTCTTTCATTAGAGGGTGGGATCGACATTGCTTCACGGTACTTCGCAATCGTGCGTCGCGCAACATTGATTCCTTGATCTTCCAACACTGCCGCAAGTTTGCTGTCGCTCAGTGGTTTTTTCGGGTTTTCAGCTGCGATCAGCTTTTTAATAATAGCGCGAATTGCGGTTGAAGAGCACTCGCCACCTGAACTTGTACTGACGTGACTTGAGAAAAAGTACTTCAGTTCAAATATGCCGCGTGGTGTGTGCATGTACTTTTGAGTTGTTACTCGCGAGATTGTTGATTCATGCATGTCGACGGCTTGCGCTATATCGTGCAAGATTAGTGGTTTCATGGCTTCATCGCCGTAATCTAGGAAGCCCTGTTGATGCGCAACGATCTTGCTCGAAACTTTAAGCAAGGTTTCATTTCGACTTTGGAGGCTCTTTATAAACCACTTTGCTTCTTGTAACTGATCCTTCATAAATGTGTTGTCTGCGCTGCTATCGGCGCGTTTTATGAAGCCAGCATAACTTGAGTTGACTCGTATTTTAGGTGCTATTTCGGGATTGAGCTCTACCTTCCACCGTCCATTCTCTTTTTTAACCACAATGTCGGGTACGATGTAGTCAGGCTCGGTCGCAAAAATACTCTCGCCGGGACGGGGGTTTAGCGACTGAATGAGATGCAAGATTGATTTAAGGTCTTCTTCTTTTAACTTGCTCCGCCGCATCAGTTGCGCGTAATCGCGACTGCCAAGCAAGTTCAAATAATGGCTAATGACAAGCTTTGCTTGAGCTAACCACGGAGTTTCGAGTGGCAGTTGCTTCAGTTGCAGTAAAAGACACTCCTGCAGGTCTTTGGCGCCCACACCAGGGGGGTCGAAATGTTGAATGCGTTTTAATACAGCTTGTATTTCGTCTAACTCAACAGGGTCTTCATCGTTTTCGTCGTAAAGACCTTGAAGCATTTCTTCAAGGTCGTCTTGAAGATAACCTTCACCGTCTATTGAGTCGATTAGTGCTTCGGCTATATAGCGGTCTCGGTCAGAGAAAGGCGTTAAATTCAGCTGCCACAAAAGATGATCGTTAAGTGTTTCAGAAGCACTGTTTCGACTTTCAAAGTCGGAGTCGTTTTCTTCGCCCCCAGAACCCGATCCTGCAGGGCCAGACGACTGATATACGTCCTCCCATGCTGTGTCTACAGGGAGGTCATTCGGGATCGAATCCGGCCAATCTTCATTTTCACTTTCGTGTTGATCTTGTTTTGCAGGGGCTTCTGAATCGCTCGCTTGTGGAAGTTCACTTTGGCTTGAGGAGTCTTTCGCTTTACTTGAATGATCATCACCATCGCCTTGCTCATCGATGACCTCGAGCATAGGGTTTGAATCAAGCGCTTCTTGGATTTCTGCTTGAAGATCTAATGTAGATAGTTGCAGCAGCTTAATTGCTTGCTGAAGCTGCGGAGTCATCGTAAGTGACTGACCCATCTTCAACTGAAGCGATGCTTTCATGACCATTATCCGGCCACCTTTACTATGATGTTATTCTGAATCATTCGTTTTGGTAGATACCCACATTAAAGATGAAGGGCTAGTACTTGTATACTCATGCTAGCAGTCTTTTGCTTGAAGTGTCTTGATTTTAGTAAAGTACACGCCAAATAATTGTAGTTTTTTTGTAGCCGATTAGGCTTATATTTTGAATTCGTTTCCTAAGTAAACGTCCTTTACCTTTTGGTTGTTCAGCACATCGTCGGCAGTTCCTGATGCAATAATATGGCCTCCGCCTACAATATATGCCTGCTCACAAATGTCTAGCGTCTCTCGAACATTGTGGTCGGTAATTAAAACGCCAATGCCTCGGTCTTTGAGCTGGTACACGATCTGTTTAATGTCGCTGACTGAAATCGGGTCGACGCCTGCAAAGGGTTCATCCAATAAAATAAAATCTGGCTCCATTGCGAGTGCCCGCGCAATCTCAACTCTTCGTCTTTCGCCTCCCGAAAGGGCCATTCCCAAGCTGTCGCGTATGTGCTGAATGTGGAATTCGTTAAGCAAGTCTTCTGCTTTTGCAATTCTCTCTGCATGGCTAAGGTCTTTGCGTGTCTGCAGAATAGCCAGAATGTTGTCGAATACGCTTAGTTTTCGAAAAATCGAGGCTTCCTGAGGAAGATACCCTATGCCGGACTTGGCTCTGCCGTGCATTGGGAGTTGGCTAATATCTTTGTCATCTATAAAAATGCTGCCATTGTCGTGTTTAACTAAACCGACGATCATGTAAAAACATGTCGTTTTTCCTGCGCCGTTTGGGCCTAATAAACCAACAATTTGCCCTGAATTAATCGTTAGCGAAACGTCTATAACGACTTGTCGTTTCTTATAGCTTTTCGCTAAATTTTTTGCGCTCAGAGTCTTCATTTAGCTATTCGCTTGTGTTTGGTGTTTCGGGCTGTGGGTCTGTTTGCCCGCCATTTGGGAAGTATTGAATCTTAACTCGGGTACCGGTGCTTTCGTCGCCTTCTGCTCGAATCGCTTTTTGCATAATATCGTACTCGATGCGCTCTCCTGAAAATGAATTGCTTGTTTGTGAGAGCTTTGCATTTCCATCAAATATAAGTACAGCATCAGAGGATATGTAAGTGATTTTATTTGCGGTACCTGTGGTGGCATCGTTTTTGGTGTCTTGTTGCTTGAAATGTGCAGGGGATCCGCTCGCAACTATTTTTGAAATAGAGCGGTCTACAGCAGTGACTTTAATAAAGTCTGCCTCAAGACGCGTGCTTCCTTGCGTAATTATGACGTTTCCAGAGTACTCAGAGAGCCCTTGGGAGTCATCTATTACAGCACTATCCGACTCAATTTGGATGGGTTGTGTGCTGTCTACGTCAATCGCAATCACCGTTCCTGAAAATGCAGTTGCGAAAAGTAACGCTAGAAGCGTTTTAGCACCCCAGCTTATGGTGTATCGCCAATTTTTACTGTCTAACGTCATAGGTGCCTCGAACTTTTGCAGGCAGTTCAATTCGCTTGTCGTTGAGCGATGCCTGAATGCCAAGAGATGAAAGCGTGTGGTTATTTTGTCTTATAGTAACGTCATGCTTAGTTGATATAAAGTCATTTGCGGCATCAATGTTTAGATCTTCGGTTAGCATTACAAGATCGCCATTTTCCGGGTCAAGTCGTTGGAGCTCTACTTTGTTTTGTAAGGTTAATAGTTCTGTGTCGGTAGAGTAAGTGCCGCTTTCTGAAGTCATAAGTATTGTTTGGCCCTCATTATTTAGGTAATCAATTTTTGGAGCGTCTGCTTTTATTAGGTTTTTTGATTCGAAGTAAAAGGCTTTTACCGCTTCAATTCGTAATTGGACATCACCCGTTTCAGAATATTCCGTTAACACGGCGCCCTCTATGAAGGCTGTTGGTTTGTCTTGGTTTTTTTCAGCTTGCAGTGCTACGGTCTGTTCGAGGCTGCTAGTATAAAACATGGCGAGGCCAAACAATGAAATGATGAGCGGGATAATGAATCTAGGGCGTGGTCGATAGCGAGCCATTATTTTGTTTCAAATGCCTTCAGCAGGTCTTCGAGTAAGCCCTGAGAGTCTAGGATGAAGTCGGCAGCTTCTCTCACTGCGCCATTGCCTCCGGATGCGCTTGTGCACAAGTCTGCGTTCGCTTTAACATGAAAGTGTGCGTTGGGCACGGTCAGTGCCAACCCGCACGCTTTCATAGCTGATAAATCCGGCAGGTCGTCTCCCATGTAAGCGCATTGCTCTATATCGATTCCTGTTAGTGCGCACACCTCTAATAAAGCAATTCTTTTGTCTTCGCGTCCCTGTATCAGGTGTTCTATGCCCAAATCACGGGCACGCCTCGCAACAAGAGGGGAGCTCCGGCCGGTGATGATCGCAACGGTGATACCATTACTCTCGAGCATCTTGATGCCATGGCCGTCAAGTGTACAAAATGCTTTTATTTCATCTCCTTGGGCGGAGAATTGAAGCTTGCCATCGCTTAAAACACCATCAACATCTAAGGCAAGTAACTTTACCTTTTGGGCTTTGTGTATGCTTTCGTTTGAAGCATCTGGAAAGAAACTACTTTTGTTCATTAAACGACTCCAGCTCGAAGCAAGTCATGCATGTGAATCACTCCAACTAATTTTCGGTTTTCGTCAGCAACTAATAAACCTGTAATTTTATAATCTTCCATTATCTTCAGGGCTTCCGCTGCTAAGGCATCTGACCTGACGGTTTTGCAGTCTTCTGTCATTAGCTGATCGATATCCGTTTCGTGCAGTAATAGTTTTTCCTCAAACGCTCTGCGCAGGTCGCCATCGGTAAATAAACCAAGAATTGTGTTTTCGTCATTGGCTACAGCGGTCAAGCCAAACCCTTTTTTTGATATTTCTAATAGACCTTCGTCTAGCTTTGTGCCGCTTTTGACGCTAGGTACGCGATCCCCTGTGTGCATTAAGTTCCCAACGGTTAGGAGTAGTCTTCTCCCAAGGCTTCCGCCAGGGTGCGAAAACGCAAAATCCTCTTCCGAGAAACCTCGCGCTTCGAGCAGGGCTACTGCCAACGCGTCGCCTAATACTAAGGCGGCTGTTGTGCTGGATGTCGGTGCTAAGCCTAAAGGACAGGCTTCTTCTTTTATACTGATGTCGAGCGATACGTCACTTTGGGTGGCGAGAATTGAGGATGGCTTGCCAGTCATGCTAATAAGGGGGGTGCCCATTCTCTTAATGAGTGGCAATATTGTGACGATTTCATCGGTGTTGCCAGAGTTAGATATTGCAAGCACAAGGTCTTGTTTTGTGATCATGCCTAAATCGCCATGGCTTGCTTCGCCTGGATGCACAAAAAAGGAGGGTGTTCCGGTGCTGGCCAACGTGGCGGCGATTTTATTCGCAATATGGCCCGATTTCCCCATGCCCGTAACAACGACGCGTCCTTTGCACGCAAGCATAAGTTCGCACGCTTGGTTAAAACCCTCGTCAATACGGCCAAGCAAGTCGTTTACGGCATCTCTTTCGATACAAATTGTTCGTTTTGCTGATTCGGTATAACTCATATGCTTGGGCTTACGTTTTGTTGATAGAGTGCAAATAAGTACAAAATATAGCTGCTAACTAAAAGTGTGCCTATGATACGACCGATTTTCTTTGGTTTTCTTAGATAACTGAATAGTACTATTGCTGCAAGACCAAAGGTCAAAGCAAGCATAAAGCCGTAATCACGCAGCAGGCTAGTCTCATCGATTGTCGGTGGTGATATAAGAGCAGGGATCGCAAGAACAGCAAGAAGGTTAAATAAGTTGGATCCAATGATATTCCCCAAGGCCAGGTCGTGGTGTCCTTTTATAGCGCTCGCCACCGCGGCAGCAAGTTCTGGCAGACTTGTTCCAATTGCTACAATAGTAAGGCCTATAACCAGTTCGCTCACGCCCAAATGAGTGGCAATGCCACTGGCGCCCCAAACTAGAATGTGAGAGCTGAGCAGTAAAGCAACGATGCTAATAGCTAAAAGAGAATACGCTCTGTTTGATGATATCTTGCCACCCTCCATGACTTCTTCAGGCATTTCGGATGGGGCGGAAAATTTTGCCAAAGCGATGAGTGAGATTATGAGGATGCCTAGCATCAGTAGGCCGTCATTGATGTCTATTAGGCCATCAGCAATTAGCGCAGTTGCGCACAGTGTCGCGATCAAGAGAATAGGGATTTCGACTTTAAGAATGCCGAGTTTTATCGGAATCGCGGATATTAATGCTGTAACCCCAAGGACCAATGCTATGTTCGCTATGTTTGATCCGATGGCGTTACCAACCGCTAGGTTAGGTGAACCTTCTAGTGCGGCAGTTGCTGATACAAGTAACTCTGGCGCGGATGTGCCAAAGGCTACAACAGTGAGGCCAACCATCATGGGTGTCATGCCGAGATTAAGTGCAGACGCGACTGCGCCTTCTACAAAGCGATCGGCGCTCCAAATTAATATGACAAGGCCTATTGCTACAGCCAAACAGAAAATCAACAAAATCGGGCTCTCTTTTGGATACATGATACATATAGTTAGAAGCGCGCATTGTGCGTAACTTGGGCAAGCAGTGCAAGGCATTTGGGCTTATACTAAGATTGAAGAGTTTTAACTTGTAAAGAGCTTGGAAAGCCCTCTAAGCTTTGGTTTAATAGCGCCCGAATCAAATTTAAGGAAAGCCGCTTGTCCGCTTACATTGATGTTCAAAAGTTGAGTTTTTCGCGTGGTCATCGCGCTATTTTTAATGAACTCGATCTTAAAATTCCTCGCGGGAAAGTCACAGCGATAATGGGTCCCAGCGGTATAGGGAAAACGACCTTGTTGAAGCTGATTGGTGGTCAGTTAAAACCAACTTCGGGTAGAGTTCTTGTTGACGGTTTAGACTTTCAGAGATTAAGCCGTCACGAGTTATTCAAGGCGCGAGCTAAAATGGGGATGCTATTTCAGAGTGGCGCCTTGTTTTCTGATTTGAGCGTATTCGAAAATGTAGCCTTCCCGATACGTGCCCATACCAAACTTCCCGAAGATATGATTCGCGACATTGTAATTATGAAATTGCACGCGGTAGGTTTGCGTGGAGCGCGCGAGATGATGCCTTCTGAGTTGTCGGGCGGCATGACGCGGCGTGTTGCTTTGGCGCGATCGATAGCGCTTGATCCCGAGTTGGTTATGTATGACGAGCCGTTTGCAGGTCAGGACCCCATTGCCATGGGTGTGCTTGTGCAACTGATTCGCTTGCTTAACGATACTTTGAACTTAACAAGTGTGTTGGTGTCTCATGATATTGCGGAAGCTTTGAGTATTTGTGACCACGCCATAATTATTGCTGACGGCCGGGTCATTGGTGAGGGTTCGCCTGCAGAGTTGAAGTCTTTAGATTCCCCTTTGGTTAACCAATTTGTCCATGGTTTGCCGGATGGGCCAGTGCCATTTCATTATCCCGCGGGCGATTATCGCTCTGATCTTCTAGGGGTTTAGCTAAACGTGTATACCTTAACGGACATTCTTTGTGGTTAATTTTATAATAAAACTGGGTCGCTCCGGTGTTGAATTTTTGGAAACTCTAGGGCGTTCTGGAGTTTTTCTGATGCGAGCGGTTTTCGGTTTAAGTCTATCGTTTAAGGGCTTGGCATTGTTGGTGCGACAACTCTATCGTGTTGGCGTGCTATCGCTGATTATTATTATTGTTTCAGGTTTGTTCATTGGGATGGTCTTGGGGCTTCAAGGGTATAGTATTCTTACTGATTATGGTTCAGAGCAAGCCGTTGGGCAGATGGTTGCGCTTACGTTGGTGAGAGAACTAGGGCCAGTTGTTACTGCGCTGTTGTTTGCTGGGCGAGCCGGGTCTGCGTTAACTGCCGAGATTGGATTGATGAAGGCAACTGAGCAGTTGTCGAGTCTTGAAATGATGGGTGTGGATCCTTTGAGGCGAATTATTGCTCCTCGCTTTTGGGCCGGGTTTATCTCGCTACCTATTCTCGCGGTTATTTTTAGTGCGGTCGGAGTGCTTGGTGGAATGCTTATCAGTGTTGACTGGCTTGGAGTTTACGACGGCGCATTTTGGTCTAATATGCAATCAGCTGTCGAGTTTGAGTCTGACGTACTGAACGGAGTTATCAAGGCTGTCGTATTTGGTTTAGTATGCTCATGGATAGCTGTGTTTCAGGGGTATGATTTAATTCCGACGTCCGAAGGCATAAGCAGCGCGACAACTAAGACCGTTGTTTATTCGTCGTTGGCTATATTGAGTTTAGATTTCTTGCTTACAGCGGTCATGTTTGGCGGTTTGTAGTCGCATAAATACCACAAGGGAAGGGTTTGTAGGATATGTATCAGCGTTCGATTGAATTTTTAGTTGGTGTTTTTATGCTGATGGGAATAGCCGGATTGGCTTTCTTGGCGATGCAGGTAAGTGGTTTGTCGCTTGATGCGCAGCAAAAGTCTTATAAAGTGTATGCCATGTTTGATGACTTGGGTGGCCTTTCGATTCGTGGCAGGGTGTCGCTCGCTGGGGTCACAATAGGTCGTGTTAGTAATGTCCAGCTGGACAGGGCAACTTATAGTGCCGAAGTGGAGATGGAAATTTATTCGGAGATTGATAACTTATCGACCGATAGTGTTGCGTCAATCCAAACTTCTGGTCTCTTGGGTGACAAATACATAGCAATTAGTGTTGGGGCTGATGAAGAAGTTCTAGCCGATGGTGATACGATCTTCGATACACAATCAGCGCTTAACTTAGAGAAACTCATTGGCGCATTTGCGTCTGGCAAAGCCGAATTCTAAACAAAGGGTTAGTGAATGAATCTGCACTCAAGAACTTACATGGTTGCGCGCAGCGTTTTAATCGTCCTTTTGCTTGCGTGTGCCTCGATTGCTCGAGCTGATGGTGCAGAGGATGTGCGCTTGGTCGTTGAGAAGAATGTCAGCGAGATTGTTTCGACATTTGAATCGAAGAAGCCACTTTTTGAAACTGAGCCGGACACGTTTTTTAATGAAATGGAGTTGGCGTTAAGTAAAATTGTTGATTTTAGACGGATAGCCGGTCGTGTCATGGGTAAATATGCTCGTGGGGCTTCCAAAGATCAGCGTGACCAGTTTGTTAAAGTGTTTAAGGCCAGTTTGTTTGATACCTATGCTAAAGCCTTGGTGGAAAGTGGCGGATTTGAAATTAGAGTAATAAAAGCTCAGATCAACCCTAGAAGTGATGATCGTGCTACGGTAGATATGGATGTTACTTCCGCGAGCGGAAGTGCTTACCCGGTGAGTTATTCTATGTATCGCAATAAAGAAGGCGAGTGGTTGATGGAAAACGTTATTGTATTTGGGGTTAATATCGGCTTAGCTTTCCGCGATAAATTCGAAACAGAGATGCGCTCGAGCAAGGGTAGTATTGATGCTGTTATAGCGGGATGGACGGTCGATATTGAAATTGACCAGAAGGAGGGCTAGGTGTTTACGCTTGAAGAGTTAGGCCCCGCAAATTGGTCATTAGCAGGTTCTGGAGAGTCTGACGATATACTGGCTATGCGATCTCAAATTGAGCTCAAAATATCGAATGCGAAAGTGGAGAAATGCATACTTTCGCTTGCGTCTTTGCAGGAGTTCAATAGTCAATTTCTGTCTCTTTGTTTGTGTCTTCTGCGCCATGCTCAAGAATGTAATTTAGAATTAGTTTTTACAAATACGCCCACGAAACTTTTTGATATGGCCCGTGTGGGCGGATTAGAGTTTATATTTTCCGACGCCTCCTAATCTGTTGTCTTTCGCGCTACTTTTGAAGCGCCTTCTATTGCTGTATTATACGCGCCCTAATGCATTGAAACTCGTTTCGGTGCCAAGTTCCTTTAAGTGAGTACTTTATTGATGCAAGCCAGTGATGTAGAAAAACTCGTCAAAGATTCTTACCCAGATATGGATGTTTTGGTTGAAACCGATGGATACCATTATCAGTTGCGAGCAATCGGCGTTGAGTTTGAAGGCTTAAACAAAGTTAAACGTCAGCAAGTAATCTATGCATGCTTAAATGCGCATATCGTTGACGGCACTATTCATGCTGTTGTGATGCAAACCTACACTCCTAGCGAGTGGGAGATCCGCGACGCCTAAGTCGCGGTAGCTTTGAACAACATAACCTGTAAGGCATTTTTGTGGATAAATTAGTTATTGGTGGCGGCGTCCGGTTGGATGGCGAAATACGTATCTCTGGCGCAAAAAACGCGGCGCTTCCGATTTTGGCGGCAACACTGCTGGCTCACGAGCCAGTCACGATAGGCAACCTACCGCATTTGCATGACATCACGACCATGATTGAGTTAATGGGACGTATGGGAGTTGAATTACTCATTGATGAAAAAATGAGTGTCGAAGTGAATGCGATGACGATCAAGGAGCTAACGGCGCCTTATGATTTGGTTAAAACAATGCGCGCTTCAATTCTTGTACTAGGGCCGCTGCTTGCGCATTTTGGTCGCGCAGAAGTTTCTTTGCCTGGTGGTTGTGCGATAGGGAGTCGCCCCGTAGACCTTCATATCAAAGGTCTAGAGGCGATGGGTGCGAACATCGTTGTTGAGGATGGATACATTAAGGCGTCGACAGATGGGCGGCTCAAGGGTGCAACAATCGTATTTGATATCGTTACGGTGACAGGGACAGAGAATTTGCTGATGGCTGCTGCGCTTGCTGAGGGCAAGACTGTTCTGAAGAACGCCGCAAGAGAGCCTGAAATTGTCGATTTGGCTGAGTGCTTGATTAAGATGGGCGCAAAGATCACTGGTCATGGATCCAGTACTATCGAGATTGAAGGCGTTGAGCATTTGAAAGGCTGTCATTATGATGTGATGCCTGATCGTGTAGAGACGGGAACTTACTTAGTTGCCGCTGCTGCATCAAAGGGGCGGGTTAAGCTAAAGGATACGCGTTCAGATATTCTTGATGCAGTTATTGTGAAGCTTGAAGAGGCTGGTGCAAAAATAACGATTGGTGATGACTGGATCGAGCTAGATATGGAAGGGCGTAGACCTAAAGCAGTGTCAGTCAAAACCGCACCATATCCGGGCTTTCCTACCGATATGCAGGCTCAGTTCGTGTCTCTAAACTGTGTCGCGGAAGGTACGGGATCAATCACTGAAACTGTGTTTGAAAATAGATTCATGCATGTTCAAGAGCTTCAGCGCATGGGTGCTGACATAAAGCTTGAAGGTAATACGGCAATTGTTACGGGTGTTGATGAATTACATGCAGCACCAGTCATGGCTACGGACTTAAGAGCATCGGCTAGTCTGGTGATCGCTGGGCTTGTTGCGAGCGGGGATACGCTGGTTGATCGAATTTACCATATTGATCGCGGTTACGAGTGTATTGAAGAAAAGTTGCAGCTTCTGGGCGGAAAAATTAAGCGCTTACCGGGCTAGGTCGGCTAGAGGGCGTTGTCAGATACGCTTTCTGAATAACGGAATAAAACTATGTCAGAAAATTTAGTGATTGCGCTTTCGAAAGGGCGCATTTTGAAAGAGACCTTGCCGTTGTTGGCAGCTGCAGGCATTGAACCCTTAGAAGATTTGAGCTCTAGTCGCAAACTCATTTTTGATACAACTGTGGATTCAGTAAAGCTAATTATTATTCGAGCGACAGATGTTCCTCCTTACGTGCAATACGGTGGCGCAGATATTGGCGTGACGGGTAAAGATGTATTGATGGAGCATGGTGCGGAGGGTTTGTATGAGCCTTTAGACCTGAATATAGCTCGTTGCCGTTTAATGACTGCGGCTAAAAAGGGTGCGATCGCGCCAAAAGGCCGCGTAAAGGTTGCTACTAAGTTTGTAAATCTAGCGAAGGCCCATTATGCCAGCCAAGGAGTTCAGGCGGACATCATTAAGCTGTATGGCGCGATGGAGTTGGCACCGATTTTAGGTTTAGCTGACGAAATAGTTGATATTGTTGATACGGGCAATACCTTAAAAGCGAACGGATTAGAACCTCGGCAACACATTCACGATATTAGTACGCGAATCGTAGTTAACCGAGCTTCCATGAAAATGAAGTATGCGCAGATTCAGCCGATTATTGATAGTTTGTCGGATGCTGTTAATGGGCGAAAAGACGCCTAAGTTGTTATGTGTAAGTAGGTTTCCAGTATGTTGAGAATAAAGCGCCTTAATGCAAATGAACCAGCATTTTCCGAGCAATTACAAGAGTTAGTCGCATGGGATGAGTCCCTTGATGAGCAGGTGCATTCAACCGTTAGGGAAGTGTTGCGCGAGATCAAGTCAAAGGGGGATCAAGCGCTCCTTAAGTACACGTCGCGTTTTGATGGGTTAACAGTTGAAAATTGTTCTGATTTAGAGATAGATAAAACTACTTTGAAGAAAGCGCTTGATGGGTTGCCCACTTCTCAGCGTGAGGCATTGCTAACCGCGGCGCAAAGAGTGCGTACTTATCATGAAAAGCAAATTCAGAACTCATGGGACTTTCAGGAATCGGATGGTACTCGATTAGGTCAGCGTGTTTCGCCGCTTGATCGGGCGGGTCTGTACGTTCCTGGAGGCAAGGCTGCTTACCCATCTTCTGTGCTTATGAATGCCATACCTGCAAAGGTGGCCGGTGTGCAGGAAGTGATCATGGTAGTGCCAACGCCAAAAGGTGAGGTTAACGAGCTTGTTTTGGCCGCGGCAGCAGTTTGCGAGGTTGATCGCGTTTTTACTATCGGTGGCGCTCAAGCAATTGCGGCGCTTGCCTACGGCACAGAAACAGTTCCTGCTGTTGATAAGATAGTCGGGCCTGGAAATATATATGTTGCTACGGCTAAGCGTGAAGTGTTTGGTCAGGTAGGGATCGATATGATTGCCGGGCCGTCTGAGATCCTTGTTATTTGTGATGGTCAAACGAATCCAGACTGGATCGCGATGGATCTATTTTCTCAGGCTGAGCACGATGAAAATGCGCAGTCTATATTGATCTCTCATGATGCCGGTTTTTTGGATGCGGTTGAAGAAAGCATTAATCGTTTGCTTGGTACATTGGAGCGATCCCAAATAATTGAAACGTCTCTGCGCACTCGTGCGGCTTTTGTTTTGGTGGATTCCCTAGAGCAGGCTGCAGACGTTAGCAATACTATTGCTCCAGAGCACTTGGAATTGTCAATAGAAGAGCCCGAAGCTTTGTTGCCTA
Source organism: Oleiphilaceae bacterium (assembly GCA_034110885.1). GTDB lineage: Bacteria > Pseudomonadota > Gammaproteobacteria > Pseudomonadales > Oleiphilaceae > PZPK01. The sequence continues at coordinate 17,467 of JAWUYI010000110.1, read as the reverse complement.
GTATTCGTCATGCCGGGGCTATTTTTATGGGTAGATACACTGCTGAAGCACTGGGTGACTATTGTGCAGGCCCCAACCATGTTCTTCCAACGTCAGGAACGGCAAGGTTTTCATCGCCTCTAGGTGTTTACGATTTTCAAAAGCGCTCTTCGATTATTCATTTTTCAAAGCAGGGCGCGAGCGATATGGGGCGCGTGGCGTCCGTATTGGCACGTGGAGAAGGCTTAACTGCTCACGCACGTTCTGCTGAATTCAGAATTATTGATTAACGGCCTTCATTGCCGAATGAACAGAGAAATATAGTTATGTCGAGCGATTTGTCTTTTACAACAGAAGCGATGGTCAATAGTTTAGTTCGACCGGAAGTGCTCGCCTTGCACTCTTATCATGTCCCTGATGCCTCGGGCTTGCTCAAATTAGATGCAATGGAAAACCCTTTTCCCTGGCCTGGAAAATTTAAGCAAGAGTGGCTAGAAAAACTTTCTAATCTAGAGGTTAATCGCTATCCAGACCCATCGTGTGCGGAGTTAAAGCAGAAGATTGCCAATTTGCTCAAAATCGATTCCGTCGGTGCAAGCACTGGTCAAGAACTCCAGTTATTGTTAGGGAATGGTTCGGACGAGATTATCCAAATTCTAGCGATGGCGTTGGCGACTGAAAGCCGCGGTGTACTGTCGGTAGAACCTAGTTTTGTCATGTATCGCATGATATCTGCGTTCGCCGGTGTTCCATATCATGGTGTTGAGCTTGATGAAAATTTTGAACTAGACCTTCCACTTCTTCTAAGCGCGATCGAAGCGCATGATCCGGCGCTTATATTCCTTGCTGTTCCAAATAACCCAACCGGCAACGTGTTTGATGTCGATGACCTAGAGGCTGTTATTCAGGCGGCCAAAGGGCTTGTGGTTTTGGACGAAGCATACATGGCATTTACAGACTCTGACCTGTTGCCGCTCGCTGCTAAGTACCCTAACGTCGTAGTGATGCGAACTTTTTCAAAGGTTGGTTTAGCTGGCTTGCGGTTGGGTTTTCTTGTTGGTTCTAAGCACTGGGTCGAGCAGTTGGAGAAGTTGCGTTTGCCGTACAATATAAATGTATTGACGCAAGCAAGTGCTGCGCTCGCAATAGATCACTATGACACGCTAGCAGAGCAAAGCATGGCGCTTCGCTCTGCACGTTCAAATCTACTTGACGAACTCGCGTGTATTGCTGGTCTTGATGTGTTTCCTAGTGAAGCAAATTTTGTTTTAGTTAGGTGTCCAAATCATGATGCTCGCGCTGTTTTTGAGGGCATGAAGTCACAAGGAGTTCTTATTAAGTGCCTTGATGGCGGGCACCCTTTGTTGAAGGGCTGTCTTCGTTTGACGGTTGGGTCTGAGTCTGAAAACGTTGCAATGCTGACCGCACTGAAACAAAGTCTTAGTTAGTTCCTTTTTTCGAGGGTTAAGCATATGCAAACGTCTGACTTGAACCGTTATTTAGATCGCCTTCTTGATACAGGCCGAATTAAAGATTACTGCCCAAATGGCCTGCAGGTTGAAGGCCGCAGTGAAATCAAGAAGCTTGTCGGAGGTGTTACAGCTTCACAGGCTTTTTTGGATGCCGCGCTAGATTCAGGGGCTGATGCCGTTCTCGTTCACCACGGTTATTTTTGGAAAGGTGAAGCGGAGGTAATTACCGGTATTAAGAAAAGACGACTGCAATCGTTACTAGTGAACGATTTGAACCTGTTTGCCTACCACCTGCCTTTAGATGTGCATTCAGAGTTTGGTAACAATATTCAGTTAGCGAAGCTGCTAGGTTTTGACGTTGTTGGGGGGCTCGAGCCGAACAACCCGAAAAGTGTAGGCCTTTATGGTCAGCTCAAAACCCCAATGACAGTCGTTGAGCTTAATGCAGAAATTACGCGGACTCTTGGACGTGAGAGCATGTTTATAGCGGATCCGAAGAAAGTTATTTCGACGATAGCTTGGTGCACTGGAGCTGCTCAAGGCATGATCGATAAAGCTATTGATTTGGGGGTAGATGCGTACTTAAGTGGCGAAATATCCGAACCAACGGTGCATATTGCTCGAGAGGCTGAAATTGCCTATTTTTCAGCCGGCCACCACGCTACCGAGCGCTATGGTGTCCAGGCCTTAGGTTTGCACATAGCGGAGCAGTTCGGCGTAGAGTTTGAGTTTATCGATATAGATAACCCTGTCTAAGCACTTTTGCTTTGCTTCTCTTTTTCTTCAGTTGGTTCGCCAGTCTCAGCTTCAAAGTTACTGTTCTCGAAGCCAAAACGCTCAGAGAGAGTGCCTTCCGCTTCTGGTTGATCTTTCGGAGCATAGTCCATTGGAGGGGTAAATCCGTCACCGCTCACATCAATCATATGGCCTCTATGCGATGCATTAGACTGTGTAGAAAAGTTCAAGGATAAGAATTCTTCCATTTCGCCACTTTCGCAGAGTTTGCTTGCTCCAGAGGCTAGTTGCTCATGCACTTCTTTGTAGCTCTTGTTCAGTGTCTGCACTTTTCGGGCTGTTTCCATAAAATGAGCACTTACATCCGCTTGATAGCGAGTAAACTTATCCTCTGTCTCTGAAAGTTTCTGTTCAAGCCTTGTGACTTTTCTTGAATCGCCTTTAGCGCTGCGTTGAAAAAACATACCGACAATGATGCCGAGCGCGAAAAGGCCAAATCCTGCTAGCAGTTGAGTGGTTTCTATGGACACTGTGAACCTTTCTTATTGATAAGTCTGGACTGTTGATACTAAAACCCTTTGATGGGGAAAACAATACTTGGAGCAATTGTCGGTGGCCTTGTTTAGAAATATTGGTTTTTAATCAGCGAACAAGGCACAATACGTGCCCCGAAAAAGCCTACTGGCTCGCATATTTTCGGTTATGATTTCGAAGAATTGTTGTTTTATAGGAAACCTCATTGCATGTCTGTTTTGCCGTTATCGCCATTGCAACGCTATTTACGTGATCTTGAGAAAGAAGGTTTTGTAAAAGACCCCGCTCAAAAAATGGCGGTGGACAAATTACAGCAGCTTTATGAGGTATTAATACTCGATCAGGCTTCACGAGAGAAGAATGCAAATAAGTGGTTTAATCGTTTCAAGCGAGCAGCGCCCAAGCCGGTAAAGGGCTTATACTTTTGGGGTGGTGTTGGTCGTGGTAAAACGTATCTCATGGATAACTTTTTTGAGAGTTTGCCATTTGAGCAAAAGATGCGAATCCACTTCCATCGGTTTATGCAGCGCGTTCACACGGAACTCAAAACACTTAAGGGGCAGAGTAATCCTTTGCTAATCGTAGCTGACAGGTTAAGTGCTGAAGCTCGTATTATTTGTTTTGATGAGTTTTTTGTGTCAGATATCGGTGACGCCATGATTCTTGCTGGGTTAATGGATGCCTTGTTTGCTCGAGGAGTATCATTGGTATGCACATCAAATATTATTCCTGATGGGCTCTATAAAGACGGGTTGCAGCGTGCGCGTTTCTTGCCAGCAATAGAATTGGTCAAGCAGCACACAGAGGTAGTTAATGTTGATGGTGGGAACGACTATCGTTTACGCACACTTCAGCAGGCTGAACTGTATCATCACCCTTTAGATGAAAAAGCAGCTATTAGGTTAGAGAAGTACTACTCTCAGTTAGCATTGGAGGATGGCAGTCACGGCCTAGATTTAGATATTAATGGGCGCATATTGACTGCGATAAGGCACTCGGACGATATCGTGTGGTTCGACTTTAAAGAGCTGTGTGATGGACCTCGCAGTCAGAATGACTATATTGAACTTGCCCGAGAGTTCCACGCCGTAATCTTAAGTGGAGTGCCTATAATGCAAGCAGAGCGCGACGATCAAGCTCGCCGCTTTATCAACCTGATCGATGAGTTTTACGATCGCAGTGTGAAATTGATTGTGTCGGCTGAAGCGCCTATTCATGAGCTTTACCTAGGTCGAAAACTTGCCTTTGAGTTTGAGCGAACTGAGAGTCGTTTGCTTGAAATGCAGAGTCAAGAGTATCTAGAAAGGGCTCACAGAGCTTAGATGTCCTGATTGGATGTACTTGGTTCTAGTTAAGATCCGCCCCAAATTTGTTCTGCTTTCGCTACGAATGCCTTGGCAGCATAGCCTAATTGCTTTTTACGGTAACTTACTGCGCCTAGTTGCCTGCTAATACTTGGCCTTTCTACAGGTAGTATGGCCAATTCATTATCAATCATGGTGTTAGGCAATACTGACCATCCCATTCCGACAGAGGCTAGCATCTTCATTGTTTCAAGGTAGTTTGTAGGGATTTTGGCGTGCAGCTTAAGTTTGTGTTCACGGAACACCTTTTCGACAATTCTATAGGTGAGTGTTGATTGGGATGGAAGAATCGCGTTGTGCTTAGCAAGGTCTTTCGGCAGTACGGTTTGTAATGCCGTAAGCTTGTGTTCTTTACCACATACAAAGCTCATTGGATCCTGCCACGTTAGGTGACACTTAAATTCTGCTCTCATTTCGTGGGGAATCGTTATGAAGGCTAGGTCCGCGGAATTTTCCTGCAAAAGAGAGTAGGCGCTTTCCGAATCAAGAAAATTAAGCTGTAGGTCAACTTTCGGGTGGTCGGCACTGAACTCTCTGAGAATTATTGGTAAGCGGTGTAAGCCGATATGGTGGCTGGCGACAATTCGAAGTCTTCCCTGTATCTTTGCGCCGACGTCTTGGATCGCCTGTTTAGCATTATCGAAGTCGTGCAGGATGTTTAACGCATGCGGTAGTAGGGCTTCACCCGCCTCGGTGAGCATAATCTCTCGTTGCAAGCGATCAAACAAGCGTACATTTAGTTTGTTTTCAAGGTTCTGTATACGTTTGCTTATGGCTGGTTGGGTTAGATGCATCGCTTCGGCAGCGCGTGAAAAAGAGCGCTCATTCACAACGGTAACGAAGGCAAGTAAGGCGTCTAGATCCATTTTGCACCATTAAAAAGTTAAGGTTGGGGTCATGGTATTCCAGCTTGGAATTACAATGATAAAAATTATGAATTTGTTTTATTCTATATGCTTCTTTAGTATTCGTCTAACTTAGTGAATTTCACTAAACGGAATTTTAGTTTTGCGGGGCAGGGTCTTCGCACTTAACAGGTCTAAATTTATGGCAAGCAAAACCTTATACGACAAGCTGTGGGATGCCCCCCTAGTTGCAGCGCGCGATGATGGCTCAGCATTGATTTACATCGATCGGCAGTTATTACATGAAGTTACGTCGCCGCAGGCCTTTGAAGGTTTGCGGATTGCTAATCGAAAACCTTGGCGCATTGATGCCAATCTAGCAACCCCTGATCATAACGTGCCGACAACAGATAGAGCATCTGGCGTTGAAGGTATCGATGATCCCGTGTCTCGTATTCAGGTTCAAACCCTAGACGATAACTGTGACGAGTTCGGAATCGTTGAATTTAAGATGGCGGATGAAAGGCAAGGTATCGTCCATGTTATCGGGCCCGAGCAGGGAGCTACGTTGCCGGGTATGACCGTTGTATGCGGAGACTCGCATACTTCGACACACGGTGCCTTTGGCGCACTTGCGCACGGAATTGGTACGTCTGAGGTTGAGCACGTTCTAGCAACTCAGACTCTTGTGCAAAAGAAAATGAAAAACATGCTCGTTAGAGTCAATGGTTCTGTTGGGCCTTATGTGACGGGCAAAGACATTATTCTTGCGATAATCGGTGAGATCGGTACAGCGGGTGGAAACGGTTACGCCATCGAGTTTGCGGGTGAGGCGATCCGTGACTTGAGTATGGAAGGCCGTATGACTGTATGCAACATGGCGATCGAAGCCGGCGCTCGGGCAGGGTTGATTGGTGTAGATCAAACGACAATAGATTATGTGGAAGGTCGTCCATATTCGCCGAAAGCTGAATTGTGGGATGCGGCTGTAGCAGCCTGGCAAGATCTGCATAGTGACGAAGGTGCGCACTTTGAAAAGGTGGTTGAGTTTGACGGCTCTTTAATTCAGCCGCAGGTTACTTGGGGTACTTCGCCAGAAATGGTGTTGCCTGTGAGTGAAAATGTCCCCAATCCAATCAATGCGAAAGACGCGGTGGAGCGAGAAGGTATAGAGCGTGCCTTGCAATATATGGGCTTAAAAGCGGATATGCCGATCACCGATATTAAGTTGGACCGAGTATTTATTGGTTCTTGCACCAACTCTCGTATTGAAGATTTGCGAGAAGCCGCTCAGGTTGTTAAGGGACGCAAGGTTGCTGCATCGTTAACTCAGGCCCTGGTTGTTCCTGGTTCTGGTTTGGTAAAAGCACAGGCGGAGTCGGAAGGCTTAGATAAGATATTTGTAGAGGCTGGTCTTGAGTGGAGAGAGCCTGGTTGTTCAATGTGTTTGGCTATGAATGCAGATAAGCTAGGGCAAGGAGAGCATTGCGCTTCAACCTCTAATCGAAACTTTGAAGGTCGCCAAGGTTTTGGTGGACGCACGCATTTAGTGAGTCCGGCTATGGCTGCGGCCGCAGCGATTGCTGGTACGTTTGTGGATGTTCGTGAATTTGTAAGAGGGGAGGTATAAGCATGAGAAAGTTTGACCAGCTAAATGGCATCGTTGCTCCAATGGATCGAGCAAATGTTGATACCGATATGATCATTCCAAAGCAATTTCTGAAGTCGATCAAGCGTACAGGCTTTGGTAAAAATCTATTTGATGAACTGCGTTACCTTGATGAAGGTCAGCCTGACCAGAGTAGTGAAGGCCGCCCGCTAAATGAAGGTTTTGTATTAAATCAAGCACGTTATCAGGGCGCAAGTGTGCTTTTGGCACGACAGAATTTTGGTTGTGGTTCGTCTCGTGAGCATGCACCTTGGGCCTTAGAAGACTATGGGTTTCGAGTGGTGATTGCGCCAAGTTTTGCAGATATTTTCTTCAATAACTGTTTCAAAAATGGCTTGTTACCAATCGTGCTTACTGAACAGGAAGTCGATCAGCTCTTCGCTGAGGTCGAGTCGCAAGAAGGTTACACATTAGCCGTAGATTTGCTTAGTCAAACAGTGATCACTCCTTCGGGTACAGCATTTGCGTTTGAGGTAGATGAATTCCGTAAGCACTGCTTGCTGAATGGTTTGGATGATATAGGTGTCACGCTTGAAAGTGTGGGCGCAATTAAAGCCTATGAAGAAAAACGTCGGCTAGAAACCCCTTGGTTGTTTGATTCGATTCAAATGCCTTAGTTAGCAAGCGAATAATTAGGTGCTGACGTTGCTGCGCGGGCAGGTAGAGAGTTGTGCGCGCTACGTTGTGCGTTTAGCTGTGAGTTTTATGTAGATCTCCGTCTGTTTGATTTGACGGCTGAGCATTATGCCCGTGTTTCTGTTGCTGGAATTGGTGGCACAGTGGTAAAGGCAGTTTTTACACGGTTATAGACAGGAATAAAACAATGAAAAAGTTAGGAATGGTGGGTTGGCGCGGAATGGTTGGTTCCGTGCTGATGCAAAGAATGCGTGAAGAAAATGATTTTTCAGTAGTAGAGCCCGTTTTTTTTACAACATCTCAGGCCGGGCAGGATGCGCCTGATGTTGGTCAGCCCGAGCGCACCTTAAAAAGTGCAAGCGATATTGCTGAGCTTAGTGCGATGGATATCATTATCACGTGCCAAGGGGGCGATTTCACAAAAGACATTTACCCGAAGTTGCGGGCAAGTGGTTGGACAGGTTATTGGATTGATGCGGCATCCTCATTGAGAATGGAAGATAGTGCTGTCATCGTGTTGGATCCTGTGAATCGTCACGTGATTGATAAAGCGCTTGCTGATGGCGTTAAAGATTATGTTGGTGGGAACTGCACAGTAAGCTTGATGTTATTAGCCTTGGGTGGTTTGTTTGCAGAGGATCTCGTCGAGTGGGTGGCTCCGATGACCTATCAGGCTGCTTCTGGTTCGGGTGCTAAGCATATGCGTGAGCTTATCTCCCAGATGGGGGTTATCGCTGATCACGTGTCGGATGAGTTGGCGGACCCTGCCTCGGCTATTTTAGAGATTGATCGAGCGGTTGCAGAAAAAATGCGCGCAGCAGACTTTCCAAAAGACCATTTTGGTGTGCCGCTAGCGGGCAGCTTGATTCCTTGGATTGATACTCAATTGCCTTCTGGTCAGAGCCGCGAAGAGTGGAAAGCTGGCGCTGAGACTAACAAGATACTGGCAACCGGCGATCACTACATTCCAATTGATGGGCTTTGTGTTCGAGTTGGTGCGATGCGCTGTCATAGCCAAGCGATGACGATTAAATTGAAGAAAAATTTAAGCGTTCAAGAAATTGAAGAAAAACTCGCAAAGGCCAATGACTGGGTTAAGGTCGTGCCAAATGACAGAGAGCTATCTATTTCTGAGCTTAGTCCTACCAAGGTAACGGGAACCCTAAGTATACCCGTTGGACGGATTCGTAAGCTTGATATGGGGGCTGAATATATATCTGCATTCACAGTTGGAGATCAATTGCTTTGGGGTGCAGCCGAACCATTGAGAAGAATGTTACGAATAATTTTGGAAGCTTAAGAAAACGTGTGCGCAGCCGATAAGGTTGGTGCAATGACAGTTAAAGCCCGATTGTCTGTGCAATCGGGCTTTTTGTTGCGTAAAAAACACTGCGGTAATCAAAAAGTACGGCTATTGTTACAAACTCAATCATAAACTTTTATTGATAATTAACGAGCTTTAATCAATACTTTTAGAAATGTGAAATTTTTCAAATTTCTCAATGAAAGCAATCAAGTGTGGCTAGTTTTTAAACTTTTACTTAAGTTTCCAACGCTGCGCTTTGTAAATGCAATTTTATTGGGTTGAATTTTAAGACAAAGGATAACAAGTGATGACTCGCAAACTGGCATTTGCATTAACGTTGATTTCGTTAAGTTTCTCTGGGGTGGTTTTTGCGCTGGGGCTTGGCGAAGTGAAGGTTCAATCAAACTTGAATCAGCCCCTTAAAGCACGCATACAGCTCACGAATGTTGGAGGGCTAACGGAAGCGGAAATCCTTCCTGGTCTCGCAACGCGCGAAGAGTTTATTCGTGCGGGTGTTGATCGTGTTTACTTTTTGTCCGATATTCGTTTTTCAGTCGAAAAGAGTGCTTCTGGCGACCCTGTTGTTGTACTAACTACGAAAAAGCCGGTTCGTGAACCTTTTCTAAATTTCTTGGTTGAGGTTATTTGGCCAAGTGGTCGCTTATTGCGAGAGTATGCGCTTCTTATTGATCCGCCGTTGTTTGCAGAGGATAAGGTTGTCGCTGCTCGTGCAGCACCAAGCGTTGCAGTCTCAAATGCCGCTCAGCCAGAGCCATTTTCAACTGCAGGTGCGGAGTCTGCACAGAAGGGGGACAACCTATCAGTTGCTTCAGTAAGCCCAGCGCGCGGTTCAAAGGCGAGTGATCAAACATATGGCGCGACCACTTCTAAAGATACCCTTTGGAATATCGCGTTAGATGTTCGTCCAGATCGCAGTGTTAGTCCTCAGCAGGTCATGCTAGCCATTCAAGATTTGAATCCAGATGCTTTTATCGATGACAATATTAATAAATTAAAAGCGGGTCAGGTTTTACGTTTGCCGTCTGAGTCTCAAATTAAGAATCGTTCCGCATCGCAAGCTATCAATGAAGTGATTGCTCAGAATTCCGCGCTAAGAAAGCCTAGAACTAAATCACTAACTTCAGCCGCTAAGCAGAATAAAAATGCTCCAACGACCGCAAAAAAGAACGCGGGTGACGAATTAAAGCTTGTTGTGTCTGATAAGGACTCTAAAGCGTCCGATTCGGCGGGCTCCGACCCTAGTGGTATTAGTGAGGCAGGCTCCGCAGCGAATGACGAAGAGCTGGCGATTACTCTAGAAAAGCTTGATAAGGCAAATCTGGAGAACCAAGAATTAAGCGGGAAGATGAAGTCGCTTGAAGAGCAGCTAAATACTCTGCAGCGCCTACTGACCTTGAAGAACGATCAACTCGCTGGCTTGCAATCTCAAATGCGAGCTAATGATATTGCGGAAGCAGAAGCCGAGCAGAGTTCTGGGTCTGAGGCTGTATCGGAAGAAGTTGAAGAGCCTTTGAGTGATACGCTCGAGATGAAAGCGGTCGTAGAATCTCAGTCTGATATGTCGGGCGAAGATGCTGTTGTTACTCAAGAAGTAGTTGTGTCAGAGACGGTTGTTGACACCAAACTATTGAACAAAGATAGCGAAGTAGTTGCGGAAAAAGTCGAAGTTTCGAAAACGGTAGAGCTTAAGTCTGCAGGTAATGCGTCAAAGGATAAGCAATTAAGTTTTCAAGATCAGTTGTTCGAAAGCTTGATGAATAACCCTCTGTATCAAGCTGGCGCTGCGGTTGTCTTAGTTTTGCTCTTGATCATACTTTTGGTGCTTTCTCGTCGCAGTGCTTCAAAAGAGAGCGAAACTGCCTCTGAGACTGATGAGGTTGTATCCGCAGAAGAAGACCTTTCCGAGTTAGAGACGGAGGGTTCGGAAGATGATTCTATTGAAGAGCTTGAAGAGGCTGACGCCGAAGATTTAGTGGATGAAGTCGCTTCAGACGATTCTGAAAAAGAAGACGTTATTGCTGAGGCTGATGTCTACATTGCGTACGGGCGTTTAGATCAAGCGGCTACTATCTTAGAGCAAGGTATTTCAGCCGACCCGGTGAGGGTAGACTATCGATTGAAGCTGTTGACCGTTTATAAAGACGCTTTGGAACAGGATGCTTTCGATCGTCAATATAGCGAGCTTGAAGCAATTCAAGATGAAGATGCTTTGAGTAAAGCGTCTGAAATTCGACAAGATCTAATGTCAGCGTTAGAAGAAAAGGCCCTGAGAAGGCCTTTGAGTGACGATGCTGATGTTGAGCATTTGCTAGACGAAGATGAGGCTCAAGCCTTGATGCAAGGCGACGACAACAACTTTGATTTTGATACTGTGGACGAAGGTTCTACTACAGCAGATCAAGATGAGCCGAGCGCTGAAATTGTAGCGGAAGTCGAAGAGGAGTTAGAGGGCGAGCTTGATCTAGAATCAGAAGAGCTTGATATTGACTTGGATATCGATCTTGACCTTGATGAAGCTGACGCAGTAGCTGATGAAGAACTTAGTTCTTTGGAGGGGCTTGGTTCAAATCTAGATTCTGACCTTGATGCAGGTGTTGATTCGGATCTAGATTCAGGCATAGATTTCGAGTCGGCTTTATCTGATGCTGATGCGGCCTTGGACGCTTCTGATGAAGACAAAAATTCAGCCGTCGTGGAAGAGCTTGGCGATTCTGCGTCGGACGCAGATCTTTTAGATTTAGAGCTAGGTGACGACTTTGATCTCACTCTCGCAGAGGAAGAGGGGATTGATTCGGCTCTGAGTGACATTGATCTTAGTGGCGAACTCGAGCAAGAGTCTGAGATCGACCTGAGTACAGAGTTAGATGCGGGTGATGGGCTAGAAGGTCTTGAGCTAGCTGATGATGCTGAGAGTTTAGAGAGTGACCTTGGTCTTGATCTTGGTGACGAGTCGAGCCTTGAAGATGCCTTGGAATTCGAGACGGATAGCGCATCTGCGGATGACTTGGCCTTGGATAATGATACGCCTGACGCAAGTTTGCTTGATCTGGGTGATGATGATGACCTAGTCGTGACAGATGAAACTCTTGAAGATGCAGCAGAGGCGCTTGGTGATGCCGATAATTTTGAGCCTGAGTTAAGTGAGAATGAAGATTTTGACTTCTTAGAGGGCACGGATGAGGCATCTACAAAATTAGACTTGGCTCGTGCATATATCGACATGGGTGACATTGATGGGGCCAAAGAGATTCTTGCGGAGGTAGAGCAAGAAGGCTCTCCAGAGCAACAAGCTCAGGCTAAGGATTTGATCGCCTCTGTTGGTGGTTGATACATCATTATATGAGTGATTTAAGTTCTAATACGGCCGGTGATGCAATGCTCACCGGCCGTATTGCATTATGCGTAAGTTATAATGGCGGCGCTTATTTCGGCTGGCAGTCCCAGCCGAATGGCTTGTCCTGCGTTCAGGGTAAGTTAGAGCATGCGTTATCTCAAATCGCTAATCATCCCGTCGCGGTCATATGTGCTGGACGAACAGATAAATACGTTCATGCTACGTACCAAATTGTCCATTTTGAAACGACATCCAAGCGATCTGAACGGTCATGGGTGTTTGGCTGTAACGCTAATTTACCAAGCGATATATCGGTATCTTGGGTGCGTTGCGTTGACGATAGCTTTCATGCTCGTTTTAGTGCGTTTAGTCGTCGATATAACTATTTTATCTACAATCATCCCATTCGACCTGCGCATTTCGTGACTGAGCAGACTTGGTGCCACCTTCCGCTTGACGCGGGTATGATGAATCAAGCAGCGCAGGCGTTGTTAGGAAAGCATGATTTTAGTTCTTTTCGTGCAGTGGGTTGCCAAAGTAAGTCGCCAGTCCGAACGATCACGCAAATCGGCGTAAAGCGCTATGGCCATATGCTATTGCTTGATGTGACGGGCAATGCGTTTTTGCACCATATGGTTCGAAACATTGCAGGGGTTCTTATAGCTATTGGCTCTGGCCAGCAAGCTATTGAGTGGTGTGCAGAGGTGCTTTCTAAGAAAGACCGTTGTGAAGGTGGCGTTACGGCTTCGCCAAATGGTTTGTACCTGGTTGATGTTGGTTATCCTGAGTCGTATTCGTTGCCAAAGACCCTAGGTGCCCCATCTTTTGCGCAAGCGATGATTGCGCCTTCGCTTGTTGAAGATCTTGAATCAGGGTCGTCGATGTGGGACATAGCAATCCGTGATAGAAGCTAAAGCCTGTATCTGTGCTTCTGTATCGGCTAATTGTTCGTTATAATCTTTTTCCTTTTTACTATCTCAATTCATACAATTTTATAGCCTGATAGGCTGAGTTGGCGGATGAACGGGTCCCAAATAGCGCGTGTGCGCACGAAAATATGTGGCATTACCACTGTTGATGATGCTCGCTGTGCGGTGCTGTCCGGTGCAGATGCGATTGGCCTCGTTTTTTATGAGCCTAGCCCACGGGCTGTTACGATAGAGAAAGCTAAAGAAATATGTGCATCGCTGCCGCCTTTTGTGACGGTTGTTGCTTTGTTGGTAAATGCTAAGCGTAGCTTTGTTGAAGGGGTCATTGAGGCTATCCCTGTGGGGCTACTTCAGTTTCATGGTGATGAGAGCGAGGCTGAGTGCGGTGGTTTTTCAGTGCCTTATGTGAAGGCCTTGCGTGTAAAAACTGCGCAGGATTTTTCAGAGGCAGAGCAAGCTTTTCCATCAGCAGTCGGCATATTGGTCGACACATATAAAAAAGGGGTTCCTGGTGGAACTGGAGAGGTTTTCGATTGGGGTATGTTGCCAACCGAAAGATGCAAGCCTCTTATACTCGCGGGCGGTCTAAATGGTTCTAATGTGCGTAAAGCTATAACAGCGGTAAAACCTTTTGCCGTTGACGTAAGCGGTGGTGTCGAAGCATCCCCTGGGATTAAATCACCCAAGCTCGTAAAACAATTTATAAATGAGGTGTCGCGTGAGCGTACAAGCTAATATCAAATTTACTGAACAGTTCTTGAGTACGTTGCCAAGTGATACAGGTCATTTTGGGCCTTACGGTGGTCGTTTTGTCTCGGAAACGTTGATGTCTTCATTAACGGAGCTCGAAGCTAAGTATAAAGAATTGAAGGACGACCCTGATTTTCGTAAAGAATTTGATAAGGATATGGCTGACTATGTTGGGCGACCGAGTCCTTTGTATTTAGCGGAGCGCCTAACTAAAGAAGTCGGTGGGGCAAAGATATACTTAAAGCGCGAAGACTTGAATCATACGGGTGCGCACAAGGTTAATAATACAATTGGGCAAGCCTTGCTAGCTAAGTACCTAGGTAAGCCTAGAGTCATAGCTGAGACAGGGGCTGGTCAGCACGGAGTCGCAACCGCAACGGTCGCAGCAAGATTAAACCTAGACTGTAAGGTTTTTATGGGCGCAGATGATATTCAGCGTCAATCGTTGAATGTATACCGAATGAAGCTATTGGGTGCCGAAGTTGAAGGCGTTACAAGTGGCACGAGAACGCTAAAAGACGCGATGAACGAGGCGTTAAGAGATTGGGTGACCAATGTCGACAACACGTTTTATATTATCGGTACTGTAGCGGGTCCTCACCCATACCCAATGCTTGTTCGGGACTTTCAATCGATTATTGGTCGCGAGGCAAAACAGCAGTGTCTTGAGAAAGAGGGGCGATTACCTGATGCACTCGTCGCATGTGTAGGAGGCGGTTCTAATGCTATTGGTTTGTTTTACCCGTTTATTTGCGACGAGGACGTCGAGATGTTTGGAGTAGAGGCAGCCGGACTTGGTATCGAAACTGGGCAGCATGCGGCGCCATTGTGTGCAGGTAAGCCTGGCGTTTTACATGGTAACCGTACCTACCTTATGAGTGACAAGAACGGCCAAATTCAAGGTACGCACTCAGTCTCCGCTGGGCTGGATTACCCAGGTGTTGGCCCTGAACATTCGTGGTTGAAAGATACGAAGCGTGCAAACTATGTATCAGTGACGGATACAGAAGCGCTAGATGCGTTTAGGCGACTAACACTTGTTGAAGGTATTATGCCTGCCTTGGAGTCGAGCCATGCCATTGCTTATGGAATTAAGAAAGCGGCTACTATGAAGCCCGACGAAATTATGATTATCAATTTGAGTGGTCGTGGCGATAAAGACATCCATACCATTGCAGGCATTGATGGCATAACACTGTAAGTAGGAAGTAATTATGAGTCGTATAAAAACAAGCTTTGACAAGTTAAAGCAAGAAGGCCGCAAAGCCCTGATACCCTATATCACAGGTGGTGACCCTGATCCGGCGTGGACAGAAGAATTGATGCACTGCTTGGTTGATAGTGGGGCAGATATTATTGAATTAGGCGTTCCGTTTTCGGATCCTATGGCTGATGGCCCAGTGATTCAGTTGGCCTGCGAGCGAGCCTTGGTCCACGATACGTCGTTGAATGATATCTTTAGGATTGTCAAAAGCTTCCGTCAAAAAAACTCAACAACACCCGTTGTGCTGATGGGGTATCTTAATCCTATTGAAATGATGGGAGTGCGCGAGTTCTGTCAGGCAGCTTCAGATGCTGGAGTAGACGGAGTATTAACTGTTGACCTGCCACCAGAAGAGGCAGAAACGTTTGCACCTTATTTAAGCGAGCATAATATGGATGCCGTGTTCCTTATCGCTCCAACAACGACGGATGAACGCATTCAGACTATTTGTCGTCACAGTAGTGGCTATGTTTATTATGTTTCGGTTAAGGGTGTTACTGGTTCTGCAAGCCTAAGCGCGGAAGAAGTAGAGCGTAAAGTTTCGAATATAAAGTCGTTCAGTGATATTCCTGTAGGTGTGGGCTTCGGTATTACTGATGCCGGCTCTGCAGCCGCTGTAGCCGCTGTATCTGACGGTGTTATCGTTGGAAGTGTGCTGGTAAATATTATTAAAGAAAATCAAGGTGACTTGAGCGCAATAAAAGATAAGCTAGGCTCTAAGCTGGGTTCAATGCGCGATGCAATGGATGCCTTATAATTGTCCTCTAGGGTGCATAACTTAATATGAGTAGCTGGCTAGATAAAATTCGTCCAAGCTCGATTCGTTCTGAAGCAAAGATACGAGGGAATATCCCCGAGGGTGTTTGGAAGAAGTGCCCGAAATGTAGTGCCGCACTCTATCTTCCTGAGCTTGAGAAGAATCTCGACGTTTGTCCGAAGTGCCAGCACCATATGCGGGTTTCCGCGCGTCGCCGTATTGAGATTTTTCTTGATGAAGGGTTTGTCGAGCTCAATGCGGGTTTGGCGCCTGAAGACCGACTAAAGTTCAAAGACACGAAAAAGTATAAAGACCGGCTTGCTGCTGCGCAGAAAGAAACAGAGGAGAAAGACGCACTGCTTTCCTTTAAGGGTGAGGTGAAGGGTATCCCGGTTGTTGTCGTAGCATTCGAATTTCGTTTTCTTGGTGGTTCCATGGGGGCTGTTGTAGGTGAAAAGTTCGTTCGCGCAGTAAAACTTTGTTTAGACGAAAATAAACCCTTGGTTTGTTTTAGTGCAAGTGGTGGTGCCCGTATGCAAGAGGCGCTGATTTCGCTCATGCAGATGGCAAAAACGTCGGTGGCGCTTGAAAAGCTAAAAGAGGCACGGTTGCCTTATATCTCCGTTATGACTGACCCTGTATTTGGAGGTGTATCTGCTAGCCTTGCAATGTTGGGTGATGTAAATATTGCTGAGCCCTATGCCTTGATAGGGTTTGCTGGGCCTAGAGTTATTGAACAAACTGTTCGCGAAAAACTCCCGGAAGGTTTTCAGCGTAGTGAGTTTTTACTTGAGCATGGTGCAATAGATATGATCATCGAGCGTCGACAGATGCGTGATCGAATCGCTAGCTTATTAAGCAAACTGTTGCGTCTTGAAAGTCCTAGCGAAGAAATATTAGCGCAACCATCAGATGCGCCAGTTGATGATTCTGACTCGCCCATTACCGAAGAATAATCCTTTTCCTTGCGTACGCGTTTAGATTAATAGGTTGTAACTCCTCATGACACATCCATGCAGAAGTTTGGATGATTGGTTGGCTTTTATTTCAGAAACCCATATTTCTGAAATAGAGCTAGGCCTATCTCGTGTATCTGCTGTTTTCGACAAAATGTCGATACGCAGTTCGCTGCCTTACATCATTATGATTGGTGGCACGAATGGGAAGGGTTCTACTCTGGCCGCTATCGAAAAAGCTTTGTTGGATCAAGGCCTAAATATCGGCGCGTATACTTCTCCTCACATTAATGCTTTCAACGAACGTGTTCGGCTTAACGGAAGAGACGCAAGCGACTTGCAGCTTATCCGGGCGTTTGAGCAGGTCGAGCGCAGCAGGGGGGAGGTGGCTCTTACGTATTTTGAGTATTCGACGCTTGCCGCTTTTCAGCTGTTCGCTGCGCAAACTGATGCGTTGCGCCTAGATGTTTTGCTCTGTGAGGTTGGTTTAGGTGGTCGTTTAGATGCGGTAAATATTCTTGATGCCGACGTATCCATCATTACTAGTATTGGCTTGGATCACATTGATTGGCTTGGCGATACGGTTGAAGAAATTGCCTTCGAAAAGGCAGGAATATTAAGGTCGGACTCAACGGCAATTCTGGGTGAAACCTTTCCCCGTTCATTACTTACAGGCCTCCAATGTGAATTTTCTAAAATAAAACTGGTCGGCCGCGACTTTGGTGTTGGTGTCAGCGCGAGTGGTGATGCTGAGTCTCCGCGTATGCAGTTTGACTTAAGTACTCGGCGATTCAACTTCCAACGGTTTAACAGTGACCTCCCACTAAATAACTTAATGCTTGCTGCTCAGGCTTGTTTTAGTCTTTTTGAATTAATCCTTCTAGCAAGTCCTAAGTGGAAGACCCCTAGGACTCAA
>JAWUYI010000109.1:0-28839 GCA_034110885.1 Oleiphilaceae bacterium | reverse complement strand
CGGCTAATTAGCACCTGCATCGATGGAGACAGATTCTGGTCATCAAGTATAAATTCAAAAAGCATTGAAACGAGGCTTATCAGGTCTATATCCGACTGCTTAAGAGATTTCTGCTCTGGGCTTTGTTTGTTCTGTGCGTTTATAACTTGCAGTTCGTAGTGCAGTGCTGCTTCAATGTTAAGTGCTTTCGTTTTGTGGTCGATATGCGTTTCTGATAGCTCAAGCTCTGTGTGTTGAATTGAATTTAAGGCCTGAAGTACGTCGCGTATGTCCGCAACCGAATTGTGTCTGCGTGGTGAAGGTGGCGCTGCGTTGCTTGCGCCCTGCGTATGATTAGCTTCTGTTTGCTCTCGATTTGCTGCTATGAGTTTGGTCAAAGAGGACAGAACTTCTTCCTGTGTATTGCCTTGCCTTTCGTTTGATCGTTCACGCTGTTTTTTGCTCAGTCGGTTAGGCGGTGTTGAGGCAAAAGAGGGGAGTGTGGATTCTTTAGGGGTGGTATGTTGAGACTGCTTAATGCTTTTTCTGGCTTCCGCATCGCTTAGTTCAGGCAGTACGCCGCTCCTTGCTAGGCTCTCATTTAGCTCAATAAGGATATTGTTAACTTTAGGCATTACAAGCTTGTCGAACTGCTTTAAAAGTAAAAGGCGTTCAGAAAGCTCAAAGCCTAATAGGGCGCTGGCGCTTGCGAAGCTTTCGCATATTGCGGCTGGGTTTAAAGGGTTGTTGAGATTGTCTTCTTTTATGGCATAAATACTAGAAACTCTTTTGTTCAGCGTTAGTAGCACTCCCTCCATATTCGCTCGGGCTTTATTTGCCATGGTAGATATTGCAAGGTCTTCTTCAAGAGCGGCTTCGTTAACAAGGGCAAGAGTTTCAGAGTCGACGTATTTTTCATTTACGTTGCGTTCAGCAACGGCGGGGTTGAATCGAGATATTAGTTCTTTGCTAAAGTTTTGCTCAATGCTCTTTCGCTTTAAACGTAGCTCTCGCATAGCGTCAAAATAGCGATTTTGTTCATTGTTGTTTCGTGCATTGTTGGCTAGGTCGAATAGGGCGTCATCCATTCGATCAAACGTTGGTAGCATTGCTTCAAGCAGTACGTTTGAAAAGTGGCTGCTCAACGCTGACAAGTCTATATCAAACTGCACGTTGTCGCCGCGTCTTGAGGCGTTCTGCGCGACAGGTTGCGAGACTAAATGTTGGTTTGGTTCGTTAGCCATAGGTGTCTTTTAAGATTGAAGCAAGAGTGTAAAAGTTGGTGTGCTATAAATGTACGTTGAAGTCTAACACATAGCAACATAACTTCACGTTTTGGGCGGGTTGTTTGGCTGTTTTATAACCAGCTTCTCGTTTACTCGGTCGGCTTAGGTGTTTTCCATACCCTGGCTGTTTTTATGATGTTGTCTTTAACTTGCTTAATTTCGATGTGATGGCTCGTGATTTTGACGCATACAGGTAATTCAGGGATCGCTTCTAGGCTTTCTGTAATTAGGCCGTTAAGTGTTTTAGGGCCGCTCGTAGGAAGTGACCATTTTAGCGTCTTATTAATGCTGCGAACGGTAGTGGTGCCATCAATTAAGTAGCTGCCATCCCCTTGATCAATAATATCTGGGCTGCTTGTGGATGAATAATCTGTCGTGAACTCTCCAACAATTTCTTCAAGAATATCCTCCATTGTCGCTAGGCCCTCTACGTCACCATATTCGTCTACAACAATACCGATGCGTCTTTTCTGCTTTTGAAACTGCAATAATTGGGTGTTAAGTGGTGTGCTTTCAGGGATGAAGTAAGGTTCGCGGCACGCCTGTAGTAAAAGCGCTTTATTAGGCTCGGAATTTGACAGAACTCTTGTCATGTTTCGCAGGTGTAGCACGCCGATTATGTTGTTGATATCACCCTTGTAAACGGGAAGACGGGTATGCTGCGAGCTTTTTATTAGATTGATTATTTCGTCAAGGTGCTCATCTATGTCGATGCCGATGATTTCATTTCTCGGGATCATAATGTCGTTTACGGTTACTTTCTCTAGATCTAGGATGCTAATTAGCATGTTTTGGTGGCTTCTAGGTATGTGGGCTCCCGATTCGTGTACTAGAGTTTTCAGCTCTTCTCTACTGATGTGGTGTTGTTCTTGGCCGCTAGTATTGATTCCCATGATCCTTAAAAGTGAGTTAGTGACTAAGTTTACGGACCAAACTGCGGGATAGAGAATCTTGAGAAGTGGTTTTAGTATGTGCGCCGATCCGAAAGCAATTTTCTCTGGGTGATATGCCGCGAATGTTTTAGGTGTGATTTCGGCGAAAATTAGTATTACTAGTGTTAGTAGCGCTGTCGCTATTGCTATTCCTGTGTCGCCCCACAGTCGGATCGCAATGACAGTGGCTATGGATGACGCTAGGATGTTTACAAAATTATTTCCGATTAAAATAACGCTAATTAGTGTGTCCGTTCTGTCGAGCAGTTCACTCGCTTTTATAGCCCCTTTATGGCCTTGTTTGCGCAAATGCTTCAGGCGATATTTGTTGAGAGAAAGCATTCCGGTTTCTGAGCTTGAGAAAAACCCCGAGAGAAATATTAGCACGACGAGTGTCGAAAATAGCCAAGTTAAAGGGGTGTCGTTCAAGTGATGTTCCTATTTTTCAAGTGTCTGCGAGAGGGCTGTGTACAGCGTCTAAGAGATGCTTTCAAGTACGAGTTTGCTGCCAAAAAAACCTACAATTAAAAAGCTGGTACCCCAAAGGGTCATGCGGCTAGCAAAAGCGCCTCGCCATCCGTATCGAGCTCTTCCAAACCACAGTGTTGTAAAAACCATTAGGGCTAAGATAGAGAAAAAGGTTTTATGAGCAAGTCTTTGAGCCAAGAAGTCATCAACGAAAACTAGGCCGATGGCAATGGCCGCGGCAAGTAGTAAAGTTCCGGCTTTCAATAAATCAAACAGAATGTTTTCCATAACAAGTAGTGGAGGGAGTTTACTTGTCATTTTAGTGTGGCCGTGATGTTTTAGGTTTTTGTTCTGTATTGAAACTAACAGGGCCTGAATAGCTGCTAGTAAGAGGATGCTGTAGGCTAATATAGAAAGGCTGATATGAGCTAAGATACCTTTGTTTGTTTGTATGTTTTGAGCTTGGTGAGGATCGGCTGTAAGCAGTATTATAAGGCTGACCAATGCTGCGGGGTACGCGAACATTATCATGCTCTGAGTTGGTTTGAAGAAAGATATGCCAATGACGAGTGACGCTGCTATACAGCTAGTGATTGCCGCGCTATTGCTCAAGCTGAATGCATCGCCTTGGGGGGCAGTAATCAAACGAAAGAGTATGACGGCTTGAATAGCCACTGCGGCAATGCCAAGAAAAAGTGGCAGGCGTGTTTGTTGCTTTGAGCGACTTAAATGCGTGCTAGCTTCGTAAAACGTGCCCAAGCCGAATAGTCCAATGGACAAAAATGCAATGATCGTAGCGTTCATGTAATCAAATAAGAGGTAGACTTATTATTCATTTAACCAGAAGAGTGGTTATAATGCGCGGTTTGCACACACTTAGCAATATAGAGATGAGACATGTTTGAGAATCTAAGCGAACGTCTTTCCGACAGTTTAAGGAAAGTCACCGGTCAAGCGAAGTTAACGGATGACAATATTAAAGAAACGTTGCGCGAAGTGCGCATGGCTTTGTTGGAGGCAGATGTCGCGCTGTCGGTCGTAAAAACGTTTGTTGAGCAGGTTCGCGAGCGCGCCTTGGGCCAAGAGGTGATGAGGAGTTTGTCGCCTGGGCAGGAATTCATTCGCATAGTTAATGATGAGTTGACCCAGATGATGGGTTCCGAGTCTCAGGGTTTGTCGCTAAATGCTCAACCGCCGGCTGTCATCTTGATGGCGGGCCTTCAGGGTGCAGGTAAGACCACATCGGTGGCTAAGTTGTCGCGTTACTTGTCAGAGCGCGAGAAAAAGAAAGTCATGGTTGTGAGTGCGGATGTTTATCGTCCAGCGGCTATTAAGCAACTCGAAACTCTTGCTAAAGAGGTGGGGGCAATCTTCTTCCCGAGTTCTGCAGACCAGAAACCTATTGATATTGCCCAGAATGCGATCGCTGAAGCGAAGCGCAAGTTTGCTGATGTCTTGATTATTGATACCGCAGGCCGCTTGGCGATTGATCAAGAAATGATGCGGGAGATAACCGAACTTCACGCAGCGGTAACGCCTGTCGAAACATTGTTTGTAGTTGATTCTATGACAGGGCAGGATGCTGCAAATACGGCTAAAGCCTTTAACGATGCTCTGCCATTAACAGGTGTTGTTCTCACCAAAACTGATGGTGATGCGCGCGGTGGTGCCGCTCTCTCTGTTCGCTCTATTACCGGCAAGCCCATTAAATTTATGGGTGTGGGCGAAAAAATAGATGCCCTAGAGCCGTTTTATCCTGATCGCGTTGCGTCACGTATCTTGGGCATGGGGGATGTGCTTGGCCTGATTGAGGATGCTGAGCGGAATCTTGATAAGGTAAAAGCTGAGAAGCTCACTAAAAAGATAAAGAAAGGCAAAAGCTTTGACCTAGAGGATTTTAGAGACCAGCTTCAGCAAATGAAGAATATGGGGGGCGTTGCAGGTTTGCTTGATAAGCTTCCTGGTATGGGGCAGATGACGCAAGCTGCTCAATCTCAGGTGAATGACAAGTCTATGGGGCAGTTGGAGGCGATTATTTCTTCGATGACACCAAAAGAGCGGCGTTATCCTGATGTGATTAATAATGCGCGTAAGCGACGAATTGCTTCGGGCTCAGGTACTCAGATTCAAGATGTAAATCGTTTGCTTAAGCAGCATAAGCAGATGCAGAAAATGATGAAGAAGTTCTCGAAGAAAGGCGGCATGATGAACATGATGCGAGGCATGCAAGGTATGATGCCTCCAGGTGGCGGTGGCGGCCCATTTGGGAAATTCTGAGGTTTTTAAGCTTAAAACCTCGTTAAAAGTGAAATTAGTGTTTTCAAATTGTTGTAATTGCTCTAGAATGTGCGCCCTTTCGAGTGCCCTGAATTGTTACAAGAATCTGTGGTGCTAGTTTTTAAACTGTTTATTCAGGATGTATTAAAGAGCATGGTTACAATCCGTTTATCACGCGGCGGTTCAAAAAAACGCCCATTTTATCATTTGACAGTCACCGACAGCCGTTCAGCACGAGACGGTCGTTACATCGAGCGCGTAGGTTTTTTTAACCCTGTAGCGCGTGGCCAAGAAGAACGTCTTCGTGTTGACTCTGACCGAGTAGAGTTTTGGCTAGGTAAAGGCGCTCAGACTTCTGATCGCGTTAAAACCTTGCTGAAAGAAGTAGCTAAAGCTGCTTAATAACGCTTGGCTTAGAAGGAGCCCATAGTCGTGAGCGACCAAACCACAATTATGGGTAAAGTAACATCGGTTTACGGTGTTAAAGGATGGGTGAAGGTTTTTTCCTACACTCAGCCGAAGGAAAATCTGTGCAAGTACAAGGTTTGGGGTTTAGACCAGAATGGTGCTAAGCGATCAATCAATGTTTTGCAGTGCAAGGCGCATGGTAACGGACTCGTTGCTCAGTTTGAAAATTGTAATGACCGTGAGGTTGCGAAAGGCTATTGTGATTCGCTTGTTCGAATTTCAGTAAGCGATTTGCCTGACTTGACTGGTGAAGACTTTTATTGGCATCAGCTTGAAGGTTTGAAGGTTATTACGGTTCAAGATCAGTTGTTGGGCAAGGTCCATCACATGATGGAAACGGGTTCAAATGACGTTCTAGTAGTTAAGAAATGCGCCGGCAGTATTGATGGTCGAGAACGGCTTATTCCGTATCTGCTAGAGCAAGTAGTGAAAAATGTCGACCTAGAAGCTGGTTTAATTCAGGTTGACTGGGATACAGAGTTTTAACCTAGCTGATGTGGTTTGGACTAATAACGCTGTTTCCAGAAATGTTTTCTTCGATGAAAGAGTTCGGTGTCCTAGGGCGCGCTGTTTCGTCGGGTATGATCGAGATCGAAGCTTGGAATCCTAGGGATTTTGCTTTGGATAAACACCGTACGGTTGATGACAGGCCATACGGTGGTGGTCCAGGAATGCTGATGAAAGTGCAGCCTTTAGAGGATGCGTTGGAACAGTCAAAACTTAGGGCAAAAGAAAAGATTAATACGGAGCATGGAAGGGCGAAAGTTATTTATCTTTCTCCTCAAGGGCAGAAGTTAGATCATGAGTTAGCGTTGTCGCTGGCTAAAGAGCCTGCCTTGATATGTGTGTCGGGCCGGTATGAAGGGATTGACGAGAGATTAATTGAATCTCAGGTCGACTTAGAAGTCTCGATTGGTGACTATGTATTAAGTGGCGGCGAGTTAGCTACAATGGTTCTAATTGATGCTATTGCTAGGTTGGTTCCAGGGGTTTTGGGACATGAAGACTCAGCAAAAGAAGACTCTTTTGCTACAGGTCTGTTAGATTGCCCGCACTATACGCGGCCAGAATTTATAGATGGCGCGGCGGTTCCAGAGGTTTTAATGTCTGGTAACCATGAAAGAATTCGAAAGTGGCGTTTGCAGCAAGCTCTAGGGCGGACTTACGTAAGGCGTCCAGATTTATTGCAAGGCAAAGAATTAAGTGAAGAGCAGAAACTGCTCTTAGCTGAATATTTAAAAGACGTGGATAGGTGAATAAGGTTGAGATAACCTGATTTGCTAAATTTTTGGAGTATAAAATGAGCAGCAAGAACAACATTATCAGCGCATTAGAAGCTGAGCAAATGACCGCAGAAGTGTCTGAATTTGGGCCTGGTGATACTGTAGTCGTTCAAGTTAAGGTTAAGGAAGGTGACCGAGAGCGTTTGCAGGCCTATGAAGGTGTTGTAATTGCTAAACGTAACCGCGGTTTAAATTCTTCGTTCACAGTAAGAAAGATTTCTTACGGTGTTGGCGTTGAGCGTACTTTCCAAACATTTAGTAAGTTAGTAGACAGCGTGACTGTTAAGCGTCGCGGAGACGTAAGACAGGCTAAGCTATACTACTTGCGTAACTTGAGCGGTAAAGCAGCGCGTATCAAAGAGAAGTTGGGCTGAGTTTAACTTTTCTCAAAGAAAGCGAAGCATCAGTGCTTCGCTTTTTTTTTACCTATTATTTAGTGGGCAGTGGGTGTTGAAATCGCCGTGAGGAAGTTGGGTGCTAGAGTCTAAAGAGTTGAAGTTATTTATCAATGCGTTATGGCTCGAGCACGGATTGAGCGATAATACTCTCTCTGCTTACAAAAAGGATCTCGAGCTTTTTGGTCGCTGGTTAAAGTTGCAAAATGCGGGTGATTTTCTTGAGGTGACGAGCGTCCAAATACAAGGCTACTTGGCGCATAAGTTAGACAGTGGCTCTAAAGCCACTAGCAGTGCTAGAGCTTTATCTGTCTTGAGGCGTTTCTATCGCTATCTAAAGCGCGAGCAAGTTATATTGGTAGACCCCACCCTAACAATTCAAAGCCCAAAATTGGCACGTACTCTTCCTGTGAGTTTGAGTGAGGAAGAAATCGATCGGCTGCTTCTGGCGCCAGATCCTTCTACGGCTTTGGGTTTGCGAGATACTGCTATGTTGGACTTGATGTATAGTTCTGGCTTGCGCGTTTCGGAAATTGTTGCTTTGCGAAAGCACCAGCTAAACCTTGAACAGGGCGTGTTACGTGTTTTTGGCAAAGGTAGCAAGGAGCGACTGGTGCCCGTCGCAATGACGACGATCGATACTTTAGAGCTTTACTTGAAAGATGCCCGCAGAGAATTGTTAGGTCTTAATCAGCTAGACGATATTCTTTTTCCAAGCCTTCGAGGCAAGGAAATGACAAGGCAGACGTTTTGGCATCGAGTTAAGCACTATGCCGAAGTGGCGCGGATTAACAAAAAACTCTCGCCGCATACTCTGCGGCATGCATTTGCGACGCATCTAGTGAATAATGGGGCCGACCTTCGAGTTGTTCAGTTGCTGCTTGGGCACACTAACTTGTCTACCACGCAAATCTACACGCATGTTGCGAAGCAAAGGTTGAAAATGCTGCATGCTAAGCATCATCCTAGAGCTTGATTCATTTTAGTGAACTGTTTCGCGATGTTGTTGTCTGAGTGGTATAGGATTGAAGTCTTAACTTTTTAAAATTGAGGTGTTTATGAAATTGTGGGTAACGCTTGCGTGCTGTTTAGGTGTGATGTTCGGTGCGCTTTCAGCATCTGCTGGAGAGAAAGAAATTCGGGAGAATCTTTCAAAAACGATTCCTCAATTGGTCGTGGTACAGATAGAAAAAAGCGAAATTGAAGGTTTGTTTCGAGTCATAGATGAACGAGGGCAGGCCATTTACACGAACAGTGATGCAAGCTACTTCTTGTCTGGTGAATTGTATAGCTTGGCTTCTGGTAGCTTGGTAAATGTGACAGAGCAGGGGCGTCAGAAGGCAAGAATGAGTCAAGTTTCAGCTATTAGTCCGGCGGAAAAGATAGTTTTTAAGCCAACAGGTGAGACTAAAGCTAAGATTGTGGTGTTTACAGACATTGACTGTGGGTATTGTCGAAAACTCCATAATGAAGTGCCGCGAATGAATGAATTGGGCATAGAGGTAAGCTATCTTGCTTTTCCTAGGGCTGGTGTTGGCAGTGAATCGTATAACAAGTTTGTTTCAGCTTGGTGTGCTGACGATAAGCTAGTTGCGCTAACAGATGCAAAATCTGGTCGTGCTATTCCACCTAAGACCTGTGCTAACCCGGTGGCTGCTCAGTATGAGTTGGGTATGGAGCTCGGCGTAACTGGAACGCCAGCAATTTTGCTTGAAGATGGCTCGTTGCTGCCAGGTTATGTGCCTGCGGATCAACTTGCGCAAGGCTTGGGCATTCTTTAATTCATATATGAATCACGCTGTCTGTGCCCTGCGCAGGCAGCCTTTGTGTTTCTGTCGGACTACTAGTTCAAACTCTCGTAAAAACCCTTCTTATATAGAATACTTCTCTTTCTGTTTGGCTGCCTCGTTCGGTATACTATCCGCCCCTTTTTAACCATTCGTTAAGCGTGTGGTCATAGATAAGTAGGCTCGAGGAATAAACTTTGAAAACCCTAAGACTTGGTATTTGTGGTTTAGGCACCGTTGGTAGCGGTGTGGTAAACGTTTTAAAGCGTAATCATGATGAGATTGCAGCGCGAGCTGGTTGCGATATTCAAGTTGTTCAAGTTGCTTCACGCAGGTTGCGCGATAACTGTGATATGACAGGTATTGAATTTACAACAAGCATGGATGATCTGGTTTCTAACCCAGAAATTGATGTTGTTATTGAGCTGATTGGTGGCTACGACTTAGCTAAAGACATTATTGTCAAAGCTTTGAGTAACGGTAAGCATGTCGTGACAGCGAATAAAGCTTTAATTGCGGAGCATGGCAATGAATTGTTTGCTATTGCAGCTAAGAACGAAGTGAGTTTGTGTTACGAAGCGGGTGTTGCTGGTGGTATTCCAATTATCAAAGCTTTGCGAGAAGGCTTGGTTGCAAACAGAATCTCTTGGTTGGCGGGCATTATTAACGGCACTGGTAACTTCATTCTTACTGAGATGAAAGACAAGGGTAGGGATTTTGAAGACGTTTTGCTTGAAGCCCAAGCACTTGGTTATGCTGAGGCGGACCCTACTTTTGATGTGGAAGGTATTGACGCGGCGCACAAGCTTACAATTCTGGCTTCTACTGCGTTTGGAATTCCCCTGCAATTTGATAAAGCTTTTACCGAAGGTATCAGTAAGGTCTCACCGTTTGATGTTCAGCACGCAGATGATTTGGGCTATGTCATAAAGCACCTAGGTATCGCGCGCCGACAGGAGAAAGGTATTGAGCTGCGGGTGCACCCGACACTTATTTCGAAAACGGCTCTTATTTCAAAAGTTGATGGCGTCATGAACGCAGTGGTTGTTTCTGGTGATGCGGTAGGCGAAACGCTTTACTACGGCCCAGGTGCGGGGTCGGAAGCGACTGCATCGGCAGTTATTGCTGATGTTGTAGATGTGGCTAGAGCGCTTAATGCGAATACGCACTCAGTTATTCCGTCACTTGGGTTTACTCAGGAGTCTCTGAACGATACGCCGGTCCTGTCTATTGACGAGACATGTTGTGCCTACTACTTGCGTATTACGGCAGTAGATCATCCGGGCGCTCTTGCTAAAGTTGCGACGATTATGAGCGAGTTTGGTATCAATATAGAGTCGGTATCACAGAAGGAAAGTGATCAGGTTGGCGATATGATACCGTTGGTGATGCTCACACATGACGTAGCGGAAGCTCAAATGAATAAGGCGATTGAAGCCATAGAGTCACTTGATACAACATCAGGACAAGTGATCAAAATACGCGTTGCGCATTTTTAAAAGTTCAAGCTCATCAAGAGCACCAATCTAGGATCGAAAAAGTGAAATATATTAGTACGAGAGGGCAAGCGCCTGCGCTTGAATTTGAAGATGTGTTGTTAGCTGGGTTAGCAAGCGACGGTGGGTTGTATGTGCCGGAGACCCTGCCGCGATTCTCTCAAGAAGAAATTTCGTCATGGGGTGGGCTATCCTATTCTGACCTCGCGTTTAATGTGATGTTCCCTTTTGTTGAAAGCTCAATTCCTGCCGAAGATTTTAAGGCCATGGTTGATGATACTTACGCTCAGTTTGGTCACCCGGCAGTAGCACCATTGGTGCAGCTGGACTCGAATGAGTGGGTGATGGAGTTGTTTCGTGGTCCGACTTTGGCATTTAAGGATTTTGCTCTTCAATTGCTAGGCCGTTTGCTCGACTATGTTTTGAAGCGACGTGATGAGCGTGTCGTTATTTTAGGTGCAACCTCGGGCGACACAGGGTCAGCTGCGATCGAAGGCTGCCGGCACTGCGATAACGTCGATATATTTATTTTGCATCCTCACAATAGAGTGTCCGATGTTCAGCGTAAGCAGATGACTACGGTATTGGCCGATAACGTTTTCAATTTGGCGGTCGAGGGTAACTTCGATGACTGTCAAAGTATGGTTAAAAATAGTTTTGCAGATCAAAGCTTTTTGAATGGTACGCGTTTGGTTGCAGTTAACTCGATTAATTGGGCGCGTATCATGGCTCAGATCGTCTATTATTTTTCAGCGTCTCTAGCCTTGGGTGGTCCTGCACGTAGCATGTCATTTTCTGTTCCAACAGGAAATTTTGGTGATATTTTTGCCGGCTATTTGGCGCGTAACATGGGTTTGCCGATTAATCAGCTGGTCGTCGCCACAAACAAAAATGATATCTTGCATCGCTTTATAAGCCAAAACCGTTATGAGTTAGAGCCTTTGCATCATACCTTGTCACCAAGTATGGATATCATGGTATCAAGCAATTTCGAGCGCTTGCTATTTGATCTATACGGTCGTAATGGGCTTGAGTTGGCGAAGCTTATGGAGCACTGGAAAACAGAGTCTGGCTCGATTGAAGGCTATCGCTGGAAGGCTGCTCGAGCGTTGTTTGACAGTTGGGCTGTTGACGACGAAACGACTTGTGCGGTGATTAAACAAGTGTTTGACGACACTGAGTACCTTCTCGATCCGCATACAGCAATTGGTGTTGAGGCGGCGCGGAAAACGCGCAGGGATCAGAGTATTCCTATGGTTACCTTGGCAACGGCTCACCCAGTTAAGTTCCCGGAAGCTGTCGAAGCATCGGGTGTCGATATTTCGCCATCGTTGCCGCATCATATGGCAGACCTTTGGGAGCGTGAAGAACGCTACGAAGTTATTGAAAATGATTTAGCGAGTGTTCAGAAGTTTGTTGCTGATAATCGTCGTTAATTTATTTTTTTCAAGTTGATGTTTAAAGCAGAGAACTGTCAAAGGTGTCTCTGCTTTTTTGTTTGGCCGGACGCTTAGATATGAAGAAAGAAATACGCCGAAGGGCTATTCCCAAGAATTTACCGAGCTTAAATGGGCTGCCGGAATTTTTAGTGCGCGTGTATGCGGCACGAGGTGTTCGGACAGAGGATGAATTGGAACTCAGTCTGAAGCGTCTCCAGCGCGCGGACAGCATGTTAGGTCTAGATGCAGCGGTGGCGTTGCTTGAGACAGCTCTGCGAGAGGGTCAGCGTATTTTGATCGTTGGTGATTTTGATGCAGATGGTGCTACGAGCACAACTCTTGCCGTAGAGGCTCTTGCTGCAATGGGCGCAAAACACTGTGACTATTTGGTGCCTGACCGCTTTAAATTTGGCTATGGCTTGACGCCTGAAATTGTTGACTTAGCGCGTGAGCGGGCGCCTGATTTAATAGTGACGGTAGATAATGGAATATCAAGTCTTGCGGGTGTGGCTAGAGCACAAGAGTTAGGTATGAAAGTGCTGGTGACTGATCATCACCTACCTGGTCATCAGATTCCTAAAGCGGAAGCAATCGTGAACCCCAATCAGCATGGGTGTGCCTTTCCGTCAAAAAATTTGGCCGGTGTCGGTGTTATCTTTTACGTGTTAAGTGCATTGAGAGCTCGATTGAGAGAGAGCGGCTGGTTTTCTGAAACTGGGATTAAAGAACCTAACATGGCTAGTTACTTAGATCTCGTAGCGCTTGGCACCGTGGCTGATCTTGTGCCGCTAGACTTCACGAACCGGCTTCTTGTAGAGCAGGGCATGAGGCGAATTAGGGCCGGCAAGGCTCGCCCCGGAATCCGGGGCTTGTTTGAAGTCGCCGGAAAAACTCCGGAGCAGGCTTTAACCAGCGACCTTGGTTTTGTGGTGGGCCCGAGACTGAACGCGGCGGGTCGCCTAGAGGATATTTCGCTCGGTATTGAGTGTTTGCGCGCGCGCGATATGCTGGATGCTAGAGAGCGAGCTATGGTTTTGCATGATTTAAATAATCAGCGCAAGACCATTGAAGATGAAATGAAGAGGGACGCTGAACGTATTTTAGATACCTTGGCGTCTAGTGAGCAACCGACTAGCGTTGGGGTGTGTTTGTATCAAGAACACTGGCATCAAGGGGTTATTGGGATACTGGCTTCTCGTGTTAAGGAAAAGCTACATCGTCCTGTTGTCGCGTTCGCTCCCGAGAGTGACGATCCTCATGTATTTCCGCGTATTCTTAAGGGTTCGGCGCGCTCGATACCTGGCTTGCATATGCGCGATGCCTTAGACCTTATTGCCAAGCGTCATCCAGATGTGCTGCAAAAATTTGGTGGTCATGCGATGGCTGCGGGCATGAGTTTGGATGCCGTGCACCTAGAGCAATTTATGGAAGCTTTTGATCGTACGGTACAGGAACTAGTGTCAGCTGAAGCGCTTGAGCCAGTTATTTATACCGATGGTGAGTTGGAACCTGAGCACCTTACAATTCCGTCGATTCGCCTGTTAGAACGGTCGGGGCCATGGGGGCAGCAGTTTCCAGAGCCGTGTTTTGATGGTGTGTTTAGGGTTGTGCAAAAGCGAGTCCTTAAAGATAGGCATTTAAAACTCGTTCTTGAGTCGAAGGATTCATCCGTTCTAGTAGATGCAATCCAGTTTTCCAGCCCTTATGTGGCGGAAGACTTAAGTGGTTTCTATCGAGTGGTTTACCGCCCGTCAGTTAACGAGTTTAGAGGGCGGCAGAGTGTTCAGTTATATGTCGATGATATGCAGGTATGCGACGCTTAGTTTACGCTTAAGAGCGTTTCATTTGCGCTTGAATTAGCGACTTCAGTTGTTTTAATAATACTGAATTTCGACGCCCCTTGAATTTGCTTCACTGCGGCGTCTCGTTTTAGTTCATTCTCACTAACTGGGTCGGCTTGGTTCCATCGCTCTAGGTCGCTGCGATTACCAATAATGGGTAAACCGTAGCGATCATGCATATAAAAAATAATACGCGCTATATCGCCTTTTAAATGCTCTGGCGGTTCAATGACATGGAGCTTTTTTCGTGTTCCGCATTTATCGGCATCAACAGACGTGTCTAGAATGCCAAAGATCGTATTGTTACGTTTAAACTCAAAGTAGGCATTTGCTGTCACAATGTTGTGCAGGTCTGACATGATATTTCGATATCTGTCGTTGTCACGCATGCACTGGCGAGTAGTTCCGCACTGCAGGTATTCACGGATAGCGCTTTGTGGATAGATGTAGCTTTCTGAAATGAGAGGTGTTTTTTTCTTGAAGGCTTTATTGCAAAAAAAGGTCTCTCCGCCATCGCGGTATAAGTTACCCCAAAAGCTATCTTCTAAAATTTGCTCGGGATCGAGTGACTGGCTGTTTGCTATAGAGGGCGCTGTGACGAACGCTATGCTCGCTATTGCAATTAGCTTTGCCCAAATATTTCTGTGTTTTGCGAGCTGGTATCTTATCTTGTTCATTTTAGTCACCTTACTTCTTGAACAGGTGTGTTATTTATTGAACATTAAATACCTTAAGTCGCAAACTTGTTGTGAGCTTAGTCGCAAAACCCTGTCGAATAGAGTGTTTTTTGCACGAACCATCGCACTTTAGTGATTTTTTATAAAGTTAAGTTCGAAATATTGATCTCATAGGTTTCACCATCATCCTCAACTTGAATCATCTTCAACAAGATGTTTGGGTACCCTTTGTCGAACCAAAGGGTAGTTTGGCGTTGTTTGTCTGGGGAGCGGTCTTTTGTGATCACGATTGCGTTTTTTGTACCCAAAGATGTTTCTATAGCTTCTTCTCCAGTTTTCGTAAAGTCGTACTGGCGAACCTCTCCTTTGTGAATCACTTGATAGTTGAAATGTTCTTTATTGCTAGACACATCTAGCTGCAACTGCAATTGATAGCTAAGTCGGTCTTGCAGGTCAGGCTTGGCAGGTAGCGACCAAGATTTCTTTTTATAGCTCTCAGATAGTTTGCTGTGCGCCCAGTCGAACTCAACGCGCTGCTTGCGGTCTTTGATGAGTATGCCGGTTAAATCGTACCTGTATTGTTGGGGCTGAATGGTGGTGTTTGTGGCTTGTATGACAGTAGATTCGAATATATCTGCGGGCGTAGTAGAAACGTTGAAGCTGTATAACCATGAGCCATCCTGTTGTCGAGATAGCTCTCTTATTGCAGAACCGCTCAAGCTAATGCCTTTTTGAATATGCGCTCGATATTCTGCTTTGTGAGGAGTCAGGCCATGTATCTGATTGGAATCTGGCGCTATGCTTTCTTGGCTTAATGTCTGGCTTGACGCCAGCCCAATGAATACAAAAAAGATTGAAATGCTCGGTAATCGATATGCTTTAAAGGCAATATTAAGTCTTTTTGGGGTCATAGATTGTGCTGCTAATTGGACGCAATAGTCTTAGCTAGTTTAGTGCAGAGTGTGGGGGCTATCTAGTACTAGGCCTGAAATTGGCAAATCAACATGATCAAGCTGACTTTTTCCATCTTGCAATTGCAGACGGCCTTCGGCAAACCATTTTACCGCGATAGGGTAGATGACATGCTCTTGCGCTTGGACTCGCGCCGCAAGTGTCTGTGGGGTGTCATTACTTAGAACAGGTACTTCGGCCTGTATAATGTTGGGGCCGGCATCAAGCTCAGGCACCACAAAGTGGACGGTAACGCCATGGATTTTATCGCCATTTTCAATAGCGCGCTGATGCGTATGAAGGCCGGGGTACTTTGGGAGTAGTGAAGGGTGTATGTTGAGTAGCTTTCCCTGATAGCGTCTTACAAAGTCAGAGCTAAGAATACGCATGAAACCGGCTAAAATAATAATGTCAGCTTGATAGCGATCAATTACGCGTATGAGCTCCACGTCGAAGAGCTCGCGCTGCGCGAACTCGCGATGGTTGATCGCATGGGTTTTGATGTTTACGTTTTGCGCGCGGACTAGGCCATGAGCCTCAGGCTCGTTAGAAATAACCGCAGCAATCTCCATGTTCAGTTCTTTGCTCTCAATTTGATCAATAAGAGTCTGGAGATTACTTCCGCTGCCCGATATTAAAACCACGGCTTTAGGCGCCTTAAACGGTTCTGCTTCCATTACAGCTTAGGCCTTTAGCTCGACGGCGTCTTCGTTTGATGTTCTGCTCGCTATCTGACCGATGTGCCAAGCTTTCTCGCCAAGCTCATTTAGTATGCTTAGGCTATTATCGAGGTCTTCTTGAGGCACGCAGATAATCATACCGACACCGCAGTTGAAGGTACGATACATCTCTGTTGTTTCAACATTACCTAGTTTCTCGAGCCACTGAAACACCTCAGGCAGCTGCCATGAGTTCAAATCAATGACCGCTTTGCAGTTATCAGGAAGAACGCGGGGAATATTTTCTAATAGACCGCCGCCAGTAATGTGCGATAAAGCTTTGAGCGACTGCTGCTTCATTAATGTGAGAAGGGTTTTCACGTAAATTCTAGTAGGCGCCATGAGGGCGTCACTGATTTTCGTACCATCGGAAAAGCTTGCGCTTGTGTCTGCGTTGCTAACCTCGATAATCTTTCGAATAAGTGAGTAGCCATTTGAATGCGGGCCTGATGACGCTAAACCAATTAGAGCGTCGCCTGCTTTGACGTTGCTGCCATCGATTAGCTTAGATTTTTCAGCTATGCCGACACAAAATCCGGCCAAATCGTAGTCTTCGCCTTCATACATGCCTGGCATTTCAGCGGTTTCGCCTCCAACCAAAGAACAGCCAGATTGCAAACAACCTTCGCCGATGCCTGTGACAACTTGCTCAGCAATATCTATGTTCAAGTTGCCGGTCGCGTAATAATCTAGAAAGAATAAGGGTTCTGCGCCCGCAACAATCAGGTCGTTTACGCACATTGCAACGAGGTCAATCCCAATGGTGTCGTGTTTCTTAAGATCCATTGCGAGTTTGAGCTTCGTTCCAACGCCATCTGTGCCAGAAATAAGAACAGGTTCGTCATACCCTTTCGGGAGCTCAAATAGAGCGCCGAAGCCGCCTAAACCGGCCATAACTTCCGGGCGACGTGTCTTTTTCGCAACGCCTTTAATACGTTCTACAAGTTGGTTTCCTGCTTCGATATCGACGCCGGCATCCTTATAACTTAAAGATGTATTATTGGATGGGGTATTCGAGTTGTTGTCCTGATTCGCCATGGATAAAAAGCCTGCAAATGCGAGTTGTATTTTAGGAGCGCGAATTCTACCAGTGTTCGGATCGGTTGTCATAGTTCTTTAGCTGAAGAGCCAGTCTTAATGAACCTTGAGTGCTTAAATAGGTAATTCGGAGCATAGTGTGTTGTGTTCATTAGTGTGGGCGAATATCATGAGCGCAACTCAATCACCAAGACTTTATAGGCTCAAAGTTTGTTTAAGTTTTTATTCATTTTAGTGCTCTCGTTGTCTTCTTTTTTCGCATTTAGTGCGGAGCGCATAAAGATATATGAGGCTCAAGTCCCAGTGCTAGATCAAAGTGCTGAGCAGAGGGCTTTAGCATTTGAGAAAGCGTTTCGCAGTGTTATTCAGAAGGTGACGGGTAAAGCGTCATTGGCATTTGATGAAGAGCTGCTTGAGCAGTTTGGCGCTAGACAGAATTTAGTTAAAAGTTACGTGTACCTAAACAATCCAGAATATAATCGCAGTAAGGCTCAAGAAGCTGAATCTGAGCGCGCTCAAATGTTAGCGGACGGCAATGGAGAGTCGCTGACTAAGGCTTTGGCCTTGTTTGGCAAAGATATAGCAGAGAACTTGATACAAGTTTCCTTTTCAGGGTCTGTCTTGGAGAGAAAAGTACAAGCTCTTGGCTTACCTTTTTGGGGGGGCTTACGGCCCGAGTTGCTGTTGTGGGTGGTTTACGAAAAGTCCTCAAATAGAAGTTTGTTGAGCAGCAGTGACAATTTTCATGCTGAGTCCATTGTAAGCGCATCCAAAGAAGTCGGCTTGCCCGTGTTTTTGCCGGTGGGAGACTTAGAGGATTTTTCTACTATCGATGTTAACGAAATTTGGGGCTTGTTTCCCAGTGCCGTTGACGAAGCGTCAGTGCGCTATAAAGCTGATCTCAACCTTGTGGCGAAGGTGTCGCAGGTAAATAACGTTTGGCAAGGCGCATGGGCGATGAATTTAGGTGCTTCACTCGCGTCAGGGCGAGTAACAGAGTCCTCGTATAGAGCTATGTGGTTAGCGTTGATGCGTGACCTTTCCTCAGAACTGTCCGATCGTTACTCTGTCTTGGCTAGTACGCAGACAGGCAGCTATAAAGTTAGGGTTTCTGGTGTGAATACATTTAGTGACTATGTTCAGGCAAGGGAGCATTTGCGGTCCTTGTCAACCGTAAAGGCCGTTGTGCTTGAGTCGGTTGATTTTGATGTTTTGAATTTTGACCTTGTGTTGCTAGGTACACCAGAGCAGTTTGATCAGCAAGTGGCGTTCGGTCGGAAATTGCAGCGTGATCTCAGTGTCCCCGTTATGCTCGGCTCCGAAAGGGGCGCAGAACCGCCATTTCCAACGGGGGAAACAGAAACACGTAGCTCCGATGGTGATTCATCGGTAGGGCAGGAGCAAGAAAGCGTGATACTTTATAGCGCTAGTTCTGCGACGGGTCTTGATTCGCCTTCTTCGGCGGAAGCAAGCGTAAAAGATACGGAAACATTGGCAACACAAGAAATAGAAACGCGTGGTAATGATGCTGCAGAAATAAGAGATCAGGGGACTGCGAAGCCTCCCGTGGCACATTACATTTGGCGAAGTAGTTTATAAAACGAGTCTGTACAGACTAGGTCTTTTTTGAATCAATGAACCAATTACCAAATATACTCACGATTGGCAGAATTATACTTGTGGTGCCGTTTGCTTTGGCCTTATTGCGAGAGCACTATGAGTATGCTTTGTTGCTTTTTTTTATAGCAGGCTTATCTGACGGGGTAGATGGCTTTTTAGCGAGACAGTTTAAGTGGCGTTCGCGCTTTGGTGAGATCGCTGACCCCCTAGCAGATAAGCTTTTGTTGGTCACAAGCTACGCTATGCTCGCGTGGACTGACCAAATTCCGGTTTGGTTGGTCGCGCTTGTTTTCGGTCGAGATGTAATGATTGTGGTAGGGGCTTTGATTTTTCACTACAAGGTACATCATTACGATGTTCAGCCTTCTCTTCTGGGCAAACTATCTACGTTTCTGCAAATAGCGTATGTGCTTGTTTTGTTAGTTGGTTTGGCAGGCTACCCGATGGATTCGTCCATCCTGTTATTGGGACTTTATTCTGTGGCACTGGTTACCTTCGCAAGCGGAGCGCATTACCTAATCATTTGGGGTGGCCGAGCGCGATCAGCGATTAAAGATGGTGGCTCAGAGTCTTGATCGAATCTAGTGACCAGATACTTTTGCCATTAAAACCTGGGCGGAGACTAACGTTTAGTAATTTTGTCGCAGACGCCTCCCCGAGTGCCGCAGCGCGATTAGAGCATGCGATCTTCGAATCTAAAGAACCCTTTGTGTATTTGGCGGGTGTGGCTGATAGCGGCAAGACGCACCTTTGTTCTGCATTACTTTATGCGTCTCACGATCAATCGCGTTTTTGTCATTATATCAGTGCGCATCAGTTTGAAGGGTTTTCCGAGTCTGATGTGCGGGAATTATTAACGCAAGGTTTTGAGGCGGATATTCTTATACTGGATGATGTTCATGTTTTTGCTGGAAACCAGGTCTATGAAGAGTCCTTATTTTCCTTATTTAATTATTTCAGGACGCATGGAAAGCAATTAGTGTTTAGCTCAAGGCACCTTCCTCGCGAAAGTGGTTTTGGATTGCCTGATTTAATCTCACGACTTTTATATGGCTTGACGATTCCAGTGACTTTGCTGAATGAAGAGTCAAAGAAAAAGGCCCTCGTTGAATTTGCGTCTGAACGAGGGATGAAATTATCGGAAGAGCTTGTATCGTTTATCTACACCAGAAGCCCAAGAAATATGGGGGCACTTATTGATGTGTTAGATAAATTGGATCATGCTTCATTAATAGAAAAACGAAGTTTAACGGTTCCTTTTGTAAAGAAGACCTTAGCTTGGTAGTTGGTTTAATTAGGCTCTATTAAAACGGAGCTGCTATACGTCAGAGCGTTGGCACTTGAAGGGGAGAAGTTGGAATGATTCGTGTTGTATTTAATCAAAAGGGTGGCGTTGGGAAATCTAGCATTACCTGTAACTTGGCAGCTATTAGTGCCTCGAAAGGCAGGCGCACGCTAGTTGTCGATCTTGACCCTCAGGGCAACACAACGCATTACCTAATGGGTCAGAAAGCGAGTGAGATAAAAAGCAATATTGCAGATTTTTTTGAACAAACCTTATCGTTCAATTTGTTTAATAAGGATGCAAGCGAATTTGTTCATCAGAGTCCGTATGAAAACCTTTCGATTATTCCTTCCAACCCAGAGTTAGAGTTCTTAGAACGCAAGCTCGAAGCCAAGCATAAAATTTATAAGCTAAAGTCTGCTTTGCGTGAAATGGAAAAGTTCTTTGACGATATTTATATCGACACAGCCCCGGCACTGAATTTTTATACGCGTTCTGCCTTGATTGCGACAGATACTGTATTGATACCTTTTGATTGTGATGACTTTTCGCGACAAGCTTTGTATCAAATTATGGGTGAGTTGCAAGACATTCAAGAAGACCATAATGGAGGGCTTAAAATTGAAGGGATTGTTGTTAATCAATTTCAGCCTCGCGCCAGCTTGCCACAGCGTTTAGTGGAAGAGTTAATAGAAGAAGGGCTTCCCGTGCTAGATGTGAAATTATCGGCTTCGGTAAAAATGAAAGAGTCTCATCAGAGCTGTAAGCCTCTTATCTATTTTGCGCCAACGCACAATTTGACGCAGCAGTTTGTTGCTTTAGATGACCTTCTGCAAGGTCAGCTCGAAGAGGCCTAATCTAAGCGCTCTCTTCAAATAGTCTGTTAGAAAAGGGTAGGGTGATTTGGTCTCCAGAATCAAATACTGTGCCCTTTTGTGAGGATGCAAACAGGCTGTATAAGTGTTCTAGTGGCAAGGCGCGGGCGTATAAGTAGCCCTGAGCGTAATGACAGCCATTCTTTTGTAAGAAGTTTTCTTGAGCTTTCGTCTCGACTCCAGAAGCAAACGTTTTTAGTCCTAGCTGGTTGGCAACTGTCAGCAGGGTTTCCGTTATTGCTTTATCATTTTTATCGTTCGTAATCCCTTGAATAAAACTACGGTCTATCTTGATAATATCTACCGGCAGTTGGTTAAGTTGTCTCAGTGAAGACAAGCCTGTGCCAAACCCGTCTATCGCGATTGCGCTGCCAAGTTCTTTGATCTTATCCAAAATGGAGTCTTGATTCTGGGCGTCGTTCGTTATGGTGTTTTCAGACAGTTCTAGAATCAGAGACTTAGGGTTAAAGTTTTCTTTCTCACATGCGTCCTGAAGCATTTTGATCAGGCCTGGGTGGTTGTACTGGCGGCTGGTCAGGTTGAATGAGATTGGAAGTAAGTTGTTGTGCTCGCGTTGAATCGCGCTTCCTTCGTGGCATAGAGTGTTGATAGCCCAATGGCCAATTTGCTGCAACAAGCCGGTTTGATCTGCAACATGGATAAATTCGTCAGGATACACTAAACCTTTTTCAGGGTGCTTCCAGCGAATTAACGCTTCTAAGGCGACAATTTCGCCGCTTTTGGTGTCGATAATAGGCTGATAATGCATCACGAATTCATCGTTCTGAAGTGCTGTGCGCAGCTCTTGCTCGACACTCAGCTGTCTTTGCATTTCAAGGTGCATTTCGCGACAGTAAAACTGAATATTATTGCGGCCTGCTTTTTTTGCTCGATACATGGCTAAGTCAGCATTTTTTAGCAGCTCGTCGTACTCTAGACCATCGTCGGGACTGAGAGTGATGCCTATGCTAGACGTTACAACCAGCTCGACATTTCTTAGGGTGATGGTTTCGGTTATACGCTCGAGAATGTTTCGGGCAACGCGTTCAGCGCCTTCTCTTCCGGATACGTTTGCAAGCAGGATGGCAAATTCATCTCCACCTAATCGTGCAATGGTGTCTTCTTGGCGAACACATTCGCTCAGACGTTTGCTTAGTGTCGATAGAAATGTGTCGCCTGCGTCGTGCCCTAGGGTGTCGTTAATGCGTTTAAAGTGGTCGATATCGATGCTAACCAGTGCAATTTGACGATCGTAGCGATTCGCGGAGGCTATGGCTTGCTTGCAGCGGTCTTCAAATAGCCGTCTGTTTGATGCTCCGGTTAAAGAGTCGAAGTGAGCAAGGTAATGTAATTGATTTTGCGTTTTTCGAATCTCAGATATGTTTTGTCCTATTAATAAGAACTGTCCGTTTTCTTCTAGCTCATCGTTGGATATATGGTTGATGTTCCAAAGCATTGTTAACTTTGCTTGCTTTGAGGTAAGTACCTCGCACTCAATGTTTTCTTGATTGATTCCGCTTGCTGAGGCTTTATCTAGTCGCCATAGAAAGGCCTCTTGTTGTGCATCCGGCAAGCAGAAATAAACAAAACTGCGCCCTAGTACCATGTCATAACGATAGCCGAAACAGGCTTCGGCAGCGCTATTCCAGTGCTCGATGACATAGTTGTCATTGATCACTATGATGGGGATGCCGGCAGTTTCTATTAATGCGCGATAGCGTTTATTGCTCTGCTTTAAGCTCGTTTCAGCCTGCTGTCGCACCACAATTTCGGCTTGTAGGGTTTTATTTATGCTATCGAGTTCTTGAGTCCGGCTTAGAACTCTTGATTCGAGCAGGTGTTCTGAGTCTTTCAGATCAGATAAGAGCGATGCGAAATATAGTGATGTAGCGCTAACACCGATCCATATGATGGGTTCAATGTTGCTAAATAGCCACGCCAATAAGCCGTTATCTACTAACGAATGCGCATGCGTTTGAGGGGAGACAAACGCTGTTGTAATTAGAATAGCCAAACTTGCTCCAAAAAAACTGAAGCGAGCTGTCGCCCAGATAACAAGTGCGAAAGCGGCAAGAAAAAACTCTCTACCGTAAAGTGTGGCAAGAAAACTGATTAAGATTAAGGCAAACGTCCACCCAATATACTCAATGACTAGATCATTTAGACGGTCTTCTTTGGAGCCTTCCGATAGCTTTATGAGTGCTGGGCAGATGCAAAATAAATACAGTGCACTGCTAACGGTGTCGCTTGCGAGGCTGTTTAAGCTGAGGCTATGTGAGGCGCTAGCAATTGATAAGGTTAGA
The DNA here is from genome assembly GCA_034110885.1 of Oleiphilaceae bacterium. Lineage (GTDB taxonomy): Bacteria > Pseudomonadota > Gammaproteobacteria > Pseudomonadales > Oleiphilaceae > PZPK01. Next base: position 5,720 of record JAWUYI010000109.1, on the reverse strand, counting down.
TTTAAGAGGCTTGTGCTCACGAGGGAGGCGAGTGCTATAAGTATTAGAAATTTAGCCGTCCTAGCGCTCGTACTGAGTACCTTGATGTGCTTGTTGTGCGATCTTTCTGTTAGATAGGGTGCAAACAGGCATAAGCCAAGGCTTGTTAGATAGAGTGCGCCTGCGTAAGCGCCGACTTTACCTAATGGGTAGCCTTGGATGTGCTCAAAAATTAAAAAGCCAATGCAAGAGCCTAGTAAGCTTTGTGGTCCTATCAAGAACATTAAGCCAATAGTGATGGCGCCACTTAGCCAAAGAAACTGAGTGCTGGAAGCAAGGCCTTCATGCAATGAGTCTGCAATTAATAGCGCGGTCAAAAGAAGCGTTGCTGAGAATAAAAACCTAAACCAAGTGTGTGGTCTAGGTTTTATTTTTGTATTGAGTGAAGATGTATTACTTAAGCGCAACATATTGATTTTACTCGAAAAATTGACTTAAAATATCGCTGTCTAAGTTGTTCGCTTAACATGCTTAGTGGCAAATTATTATAGTCAAAATAGAGTAGTCGTAATTTTACGTTTCGCTATGAAATTGGGGGTGTGTTTGTGTAACGGATTGTTATCATTGCGACACCCTAGGTGAGAGGCTAGGCACTACTTGGCTAGGCTTCGAAACGCATCGATAAATCGATGGCTTTGACGTCTTTGGTGAGTGCCCCAATCGAAATAAAGTCGACGCCGGTTTCTGCAATGGGAACCAACGTTTCGCTCGTAACATTGCCTGACGCTTCTAATTTTGCGCGCCCTGTACTCCGTGTAACGGCCTCTCGCATTTGCTCAAGTGAAAAGTTGTCTAGCATAATGATATCCGCGCCGGCAGTTAGGGCTTCATCAAGTTCTATGAGGCTTTCGACTTCTATTTCTACGGGGCGTCCAGGCGCTATATCTTGGGCTTTTGAGACCGCATTGGTGATCGATCCGCAGGCCATAATGTGATTCTCTTTTATCAAGAATGCATCATACAAGCCAATACGATGATTTTGTGCGGCACTCACGCTAACAGCATATTTCTGTGCGATTCTAAGCCCTGGCAGAGTTTTACGAGTATCGAGTATGCGAACCTTAGTGTGCGCCACAAGCGAGGCATAATGTGCGCTAACGCTAGCGGTTGCAGACAACGTTTGTATAAAGTTTAGCGCGCAACGTTCAGCACTTAGAATGCTGCGAGCATTGCCTGAAACGCTAAATAATTTGTCCCCTGCATTTAACTGAGCGCCTTCTGATGCATGCCAAGTAATCGCTAAGCTTGCGTCTATCGTTTTGAAGACCTCATCCGCCCACTCTTGACCCGCTAAAACACAATTGTCGCGAGTGATGACATGAGCAATGGATTGCTGCTCAACAGGAATGAGCTGGGCAGTGATGTCGCCAGTGCCAATATCTTCTTCCAATGCTTGTCGTACGTTTTCTCGTATAGCCTTTTGGATTAATTCGCGTTCAATCATCTAACTTATCTTCAAGAGGGTAGTAGTCGGCGCATTATATAGTCTTATGTCTGCAATGCTAAGAGCGTGTGAACGAGCTTTCTTAAAAAGATAGCTCGTCTTTTAAGTCTTTCTCTAGCTCTTTTGCTTCGCAGTGCCAAATACTGCCATCGGCGCCAGGAAAAACGCCAATAGCAAGGGCGTCTTTCGTTAGGCCGGGAACCCACTTTTTCATGAACTCAGGAAGGGTTATTTTCTGGGGTGTTAAGGTTTCATCTTCTGAAGCGTAGTTTTGAGCAGACTCGGCGCTAGGCCAGAGGGGTACGTATTCAAAGTTATCTTCTTCGGCGTAAATTTTTAAGAACTGCTTTTCTGAATTAACTAAAATCCATAGCTCACGTTCTTCTAGCACAGCATCAATAAAATAATCGTAGCGTTGTTCACAGTCCAGATCCGTTATTGCGCTATTCGACGGTGTGGTCATGAGATAATCCTATGGTCTTTGTTAAAGGGGTTTTGGAGCAAGCTAGCACGTATTTAAAAAATTGTCCTTTGATGCGTGGTTGATTGCAAGCATGAGGCGTAATAAATATGAATATGCATTCATCACAAGATGTTTTAATTCTAGCGGCTGAGCGCTATTCTTTGCTATCACGTTTTTTGTTTTTCAGCACTAACTAAGGAGTATGGCACTTTGAGGATTACGCAAGGTTTGGTTTGTTTGTTATTTGCTGGTCTAGTTGGGTGCAGTTCTTCGCCCAAAATTCATTCTGTTACAGAGAAAGGGGTAGACTTTCAAAAGTACCAAACGTTTTCGTTTCTTGAGTCCTTAGAACCCCAAGGGCAGGGCTATTCATCAATTGAAGAAAAATATTTGCGCGCGGCCATTGCGGAGCAGCTAAATGCCCGAGGTTTGGACGAGTCTAAAAGTGGAGAGCTGCTTGTGGGCTTCAAAGTGAGCACTAAAGAGAAGGTCGAGTCTAGGGCAACGCCTTCTATGTCAGCTGGCTATTACTCTTATCGCGGTCGTGCTGGCTATAGCTATGGAATGGGCTTCGGAACTGAAACGCGTATTAGTCAATATACAGAAGGTACGCTCAATATAGATCTGGTTGATGCGGCGCAAAAGCAGTTGATTTGGGAAGGTGTTGCGATTGGTCGTCTTAAGAATAAGCCTCCTGAAGATATCGAAGCCGAGGTGACTTCTGTAGTAGCGGCAATATTTGACGAGTATCCGATCCCGAGACCGGAGTTAGAAGGGGTGGTTGAGGGTCAGTAGCCACCGGATATTTTCTACGTTTCAGCTTTGCGAGCATTTATTCTAGAGAATAAAAGTCCAGCGCGTTTTTGTAAAAAACGCGCTCTGCGGCTTCGTTTCCAAGTGTCTCTCCAATTAGAGCGATATCTCGCTCAGAAAATGCTCTGGGTGCCCGAGTGCATGGAAGATCGGAACCAAACATTAAGCTGTGAGGGTTTGATCGATGTATTTCAGAGAGCCCAATCGCGGGGTTAAAGTCTAGCCGTCCGAAGCCCGTAGCTTTAACGTGGGCACCCTTTTCAGTCAGCCTCAACAGTGTGTGTAATCCTTCTTTTCTAAGCCCTAAGTGATCAATCGAAATCTTTGGTAGTTTAGTGAGTTTCGTATAAATAGAAGCTAAATCTCTACCATCGACATAGAGTTCAATATGCCAGTTTGCGAGCTCGTGAATTCTTGCTGCAAAGTTTGATATGTTAGAAAAATCTTCTGAGCCGCCTCGCATTAAATTGAAGCGTACGGCGCGAACGCCGACGGTATTTAACTCGATAATTTTTGCGTCTGGCGTGTTGGCAAGCAACTGAGTTACCCCAACATAATTTTTTCCGAGTTTGCGCAGTGCTTCTACTAGGTAGTCTTGATCCTGTTGCTGAAATGAGCCAGAAACAACGGCGCCGCCGAGCATATGATAAGGAGTAAGGTCCTTCAGGTAGTCGTCAGTGGTATAGGGCTTCGGAATATAACCTTGATTTTCATATAGAGGGAATCTGGGGTCGATGATATGAAGGTGGCTGTCAAAAAACTTTATATCTTTAGATGCTGGGTTAGTATTTGTCATGCCACCGTTCTCTATTTAAACGCTCGGATAGTACGAACTTGGTTTAATCAGTGTCGTACAAAACTCGCTGTAGGGTGCTGCTGTCGACATGCTCAAAATCTTTACCGTAAATGAATAGGGATGTCACTTCTCGGTAGCTTAGTTCATTCTCTTTCACCTTTAGTACCATTTCAAAGGCTTTTGTTTTTGCTTTTTTCATCATGAATGGAGACTGAGAAATGCCGAAGGTTTCGCTGCCTAACTCGGCCTTCACAGAGAAAACATCCTCGTCATTCTTAGTTGACAGCGTACCGCCTGCGAGCAAGGTTAGTCCTCTAGGGATAGAGAGCGAATGCATCACTAAGCCGGTGCTGGGCTCGTAAATCCAATGTCCAATTTGATCATGAAAAATTAAACCATTCTCAGAGCGCCTAACAATATGGTGGTACTTTACTGATACAAGTTCTTGCTCTTCGGCATTGACTGCAGGACCAGAGAGGGTAAACACCATTTCATCGGTAAACGCGCTTTTGTCTATTTGTGCTTGATTGTCCGGTGCTACATCTACACCTCTTGAGCCAACCCATTTCCCTAAGAGTTGTGCTAGCGGACCATAGTCAACGCCATTAATAGTTGTGCTCATATAGATAATCTCCTGTTTTGTTGTGGACGTTAAGGTTGCCGTCATTTCTGATAGAGTCCGTTCTATGGGGTGGGACTACTAAGTATAAAGGTGAGCTCTTAGGCTTATTGTTTGTCACGAACTTCAATGCCTTCAGGCGGTGTATACCAAGTTTGTTTCTGTGACGTCCAGATGTGTACTTTTGGTTCAAACATTGAATCGTCGCCTAAGTTGACGGGCTTTAGTTTTAGCTTGATGTTTGAGCTGTCTGCAGGGTTGTAGTGGTAAATGCGATTGCCGCAGGTGGGGCAAAATACTGCGGTGTTAGTATTTCCGCTTTCAGCCAATCGGCTCCATTTTTTCATTTCGCCGTTGAAATCAATCGAGTCCGACGCAACGATTGCCGTCACGCTAAAGGGGCTAGTAGATAATTTTTGGCATTCGGTGCAATGGCATGCAAGAACCAAACTAGGCGCTTTGCGCAGCGAGTAGGTCACCTGACCGCATTGGCATGCACCTTTAAGTGGGTAGTTTGTTGTCATGTGCGCATTCCTCAAGAAATAGGTTCTTCTATTTTAGCGTTCTTTTGCATTTTTCGCGTCTTAGACGTTTTGCTTGATTGGCTTGAAACTTAGCGCTTAAACGGACCCATTAGTATCCGCATTCTCGCTTGCAAATAGTTCCTCCAGTTCGCGATGACCTTCTATCTGCATTAGTAAATTAGACTTCTCTGTGCGAGCGATTTCTGTCCAGTGCTTGTTTTCGATCGCTCCTACTAAAGCGTATAAAAAGTTTAGGCTTGGCTTAGGCTTGTTTGCCTTGTGTAATTTCATAAATGCGCAAACGGCGCCTATGTTGTGTAGTTCCGTCGGTGAGGTGACGCCGACCTCAATTAAGTCTTGTTCTGACTTTCGCCCCAAGCCTTTCAGGTCTCTTAATCTTAGTTTCTGCATAGTCAATCTATGAGATAAGAAGTAGACTGAACAGGGCTATTAATGCGGGTAAACCTTGCACCAAAAGAATCGACTTTTTAGCCGTCGCGCCACCATAGGCAGCAGCCACCAGTACGCACGAAAGAAAGAATATTTGGATTTGAGTTCCGGTCACTTCATTGGAGTGGATCAAACCCCATATTAAGCCGACAGCCAGAAAACCGTTATACAAACCTTGGTTGGCGGCAAGCGCCTTAGATGTTTCCGCGTCTTCTTTCGTAATTCCGAATATTTTGCGTGTTCGTGGTTGGGTCCATAAAAACATCTCGAGCACGAGTATGTATAAATGCTCAATTGCGACTAAGCAAACTAAGATAGTGGATAGAAGTTCCATAGATAGAGCCTACTGTGTTAATTGCTTTTGTGGGTAGATTAGATTTATAAGGAAACCTGAGATCTGAATCCTTTTTTCGCGACACTCTTTCTGTATTTTTGGTGTAATTAAGCCTAAATTTCTGGTCAACAAAAAGCTCATGCGCTCGTTTCTAGAGGCTGTGTTAGTGAACTAAGAAACAGTGTAAATAAATCGGAATGCGAGGAAATGCCAAGCTTTGAATAGATGTTTTTTCTAT
>JAWUYI010000108.1:0-26706 GCA_034110885.1 Oleiphilaceae bacterium | reverse complement strand
TGTCGGCAAACCACCTAACGACCGGCCAGCGTAAGACCTGCACCCAAGGCTTTTTCCCAACCGCTTTCCAAGCAGCTGCGGTCACGTCTAGACCTAGCAAAAGATTCTGCCCTTCATATGCATGCAGAACACGCATCGCTTCGCTTAGCTCGATTTCAGGATACTTTGCTTGCCAGTCGCCGCCGCTTAGATCAACCAACTCAATCGCATTTCTTTGGTCATAGCGCATTAGCGCTGTCATCTCCTTTGCACACAAAGGACAGGTGCTGTCATAGAAAATCGTTAGCATAATTCATCTCTTTTTGCGTTCATTGCCGATAAGAGGCTAGTCATAGTTATACGAGCTTCAAGCTTTATGGGATTCATATAGAGTAGGCAACCCTTGCGAGTTCACATTCGAAAGCACTATGATGGCGAGCTCAAACGAATCAACACTGAGCAGAACTTTTGCTGCTCGAGTAACTTTATACTAGTAATTATCCGAGGTCGTTCATGAATATTAATGGTGTTCCAGCAATCGTTACCGGTGGTGCGTCTGGTTTAGGTGAAGCCGCGGCAAGATTGCTTGCTGCACAGGGCGCAAAAGTCTCTATTTTCGACGTTCAGCAAGACAAAGCGGAGCAAGTCGCGAAAGAGATTGGCGGACTCGCTTTTAGCTGCGATGTAACGAGCGCCGAAAGCGCCACAGAATGCTTCGAACAGGCTAAAGCCGCTCATGGCAACGTCGGCATAGCCGTCAACTGCGCAGGGATTGGAGTTCCAGCTAAAATATTGGGCAAAGATGGGGTTCAATCACTCGATTTTTTCAATAAGGTGATTAGCGTTAATCTTTCTGGCTCGTTTAATATTCTGCGCCTCGCAGCTGATCAAATGCAGCATCGTGAGACTAACGAAGATGGCGAACGTGGCGTAATTATTTCAACTGCCTCGGTTGCAGCCTACGAAGGTCAAATTGGCCAAGCCGCCTACTCTGCATCTAAAGGTGGAATTATTGCAATGACTCTGCCCGCGGCTCGCGAACTTGCACGGTACGGCATACGGGTTTTGGCAATTGCACCCGGTTTATTTATGACGCCCATGATGGCCGCGCTGCCAGAAACCGCGCAAGCTAGTTTGGCCGCAACATTGCCATTTCCTTCTCGCCTTGGTAAACCAGAAGAATATGCGCGGATCGTTAAAGAAATGGTCGAAAACCCATTACTTAACGGTGAGGTCATTCGAATCGACTGCGCGTTGCGTATGGCACCAAAATAAGACATAAGCACGCAATGAGCAGCCTTAACTTAGAAAATGTGCACACGCACCTTAACCAAGCACCTAAAGCATCGCGGTCTTTTGGCGACTTGAGCGCTTGGTTCGAGATGCATGCAAACCTTACCGCCAGCACCGATAACTCTATTGAGCGCGCAATCATCGCGGGCTTTAACTGCGAACAGCTAAGCTTTGTCTTTTGTGGCGCCTATCAAAGTGCCATGGAACGAATGTTTAGGGCTAATCGTCATAAACTCGCAGCGTTTTGCCATACTGAAAAAGGCGTGCAAAAGCCAAGAGACATGCACACATCTCTTGCTCATGTTGACGCCAATTATCACTGTTCAGGAACAAAGCATTTTGTTTCCGGAGGGCAAAATGCTCAGAGCTTGTATGTGAGCGCTATTGCTAATGATGGCGCGACACTCAAAGTTTTTAAGTTAGATGCAAAAGAAAAAGGCGTCGGCATAGAGCCTTCGCCGTCTCTACCCTTTTTACCTGAGCTAGAGCATGGGACACTGACGCTAGAGAGAGTCCTTATCAGCGAAACAGATATATTAGATGGCGACGGCTACACAGACTACATAAAGCCGTTTCGCACCTGCGAAGACCTGCATATCTTAGCGGCCTTAGCCGCATACCGTTTAAAGCTTGCATGGCAAAGTTTGCCGCATTACTTGCCACATAAAAACACTGCGTTTTCGGACGCGGACAGAGAAAACCAAATATTCGTACAAAGCATGCTGCGCCAACTATTAGGCATAGCGAGCCTTGATCAGCAGGGCTACAGCAACCCTCTAATGCACCTAGCACTTGAAGATACAAAACAAAAGTTTGAAGACGACTTAAACAAACATGAGCAGACTTTCGCGGAGCAGCTACCGGCCGCGCATGCTACTTGGCAGCGCGACAAAATGCTCTTAAAGCTGGCAGAGAAGGCACAAAGCGCGCGTACATTAAGCGCTTGGCGCGCCCTAATCTCGTAAAGAAAGCTTTATCGCTTATTACGAGCGATAAGCTGCTTGGCCTTTTTACTTGTTCTGAGCAAAGCCCGATGCCAGCGTGTCTGCGCCTGTTGAATACGCAGAGGAAGCTCGCCGCTTTCGAGATAAGCGTGAGTCATTTCCTGTGAGCGAACCCGCGCATTGACCGTATTGGCGCGATATTTGTTACTTTGATTGCCGTCTAAAGCCCGAGCCTTCACATTGTCTGCCCATTGAATATCAAGAATATCTTGAATTGTTTTCTGAAGGTTCTCATCACGAACTGGCACCGTCACCTCTACCCGAAAATCAATATTCCTGGTCATCAAATCCGCCGAAGAAAGAAAGTACTTTGGCGTGCCATTGTCATGAAAAACATACACTCTTGGGTGTTCTAGAAAGCGATCAACAATACTTATCGCTTCAATGTTCTCGGATAAACCTTTTATTCCAGGCACCAAGGCCATCATGCCCCGACAGATTATTCGAACGCGAACGCCAGCGCTCGAGGCATCATAAAGCAGTTTAACCAGTTCTCGGTCGACCAAATTGTTGCACTTCAGAACGATTTCCGCTGGCAGGCCTCTTGAGGCATTCGCGATCTCTTTTTCGATCATAAAGCATAAGCCGCTGCGCTGAGAAATTGGCGAAACAAGCACGTGCTTATAACTATGTTGACGATAAGTATACGAGATAAAGTCGAAAACATTGGCGATATCGAGACCAATTTCTTGATCCGAGGTAATCAAACTAAAGTCGGTATAAAGCTTGGCGGTTTTCTCATTAAAGTTACCCGTACCGACATGCGTATAATAACGGAGCTTGCCCTCTTCCTTGCGCGTTATCGAAATAAGCTTACTGTGCACCTTCAAACCAGGCACACCAAAGATTACGTTTACGCCGCCTTCAGTAAGTTCAGTTGCCCACGCAATATTGGCTGCTTCGTCAAAACGTGCCTGCAATTCAACCACGGCAGTCACTTCTTTAAAATTACTTTTTGCAGACAAAAGCGCATCAACAATTCGCGAGTGTTTCGCCGCCCGATAAAGGCAAATCTTTATCGATTTAACCGCAGGGTCGACTGCAGCGGTCTTCAACAAATTAATTACTGTATCAAACGAGTGATATGGATAATAAAGCAAGAGGTCGCGCTGTTTTACTAACGCAAACAAATTACCCTTGTGCTTAGCTATCTCCGGCGGCGTTAGCGGCGGCATTGGCTTTAAGTCGATATAGGCAGGGCCAACACTTGGAAAATCAATAAAGTCTTTGGAGTTATGATAACGACTGCCAGGCATCAAACTATCGAATTTGGTAAGACGTAGTTTCTTGCACAGAAGATCGAGCATATCCGGCGGCATAGCGCTGTCATACACCAAACGCTCGGGTTCTCCTGATTGACGTTTTTTAAGTGACTTTGACATCCGATCAATAATGCTCTGATTAATGCCTTCATCCAGTTCTAATTCGGCATCACGCGTTAGCTTAAACACGTAGGCCTCGACCGATTTCGAATCAATAACGCCTCGAAAAACCTTGTCCAAGTTATGCAAAATAATGTCTTCTAGCACTGCAAAAACTTTAACACGCCGCCGTGCCGGCGCTGGCAATTCTACAAAACGCGACAAGCGATCAGAAGGTACTTCAACAACGCCAAACCGAACCTGATCATCCTTGTCGGTCACCTTAATTAAAAGGTAAATCATGCCATCGACAATCTTAGGAAATGGCTTTCCCGGTACCAATAGAATTGGGTCTAGTTCGGGCTGGACTTGTTCAACAAATATTTTCTCGGCTTCTTTGCCTTGCTTGGTTTCAAACTGCTCATACTTAATAATGTATATATTGCGACGATTGAGTTCTTTTAGAACGTTTTTATACGTGCGGTCAAACTGAAGCTGAAGTTTTCGGGTACGCTCTTGAATGCTGAACAAGCGTTCACGATAAAACTCTTTCTCCTCCAGTGTTTTAGAAAAGGCGGCAAGTCGACTGACGTCCGCAACTCGCACTCGGAAGAACTCGTCTAGATTGCTCGAGAAGATCCCCAAATAGCGCAAACGTTGAATTGCCGGAACATCACGATTACCCGCTTCTTGCAAAACGCGCTCATTAAACGCCAACCAACTAAGCTCTTTTGGGTAATAAGGAAACTGCTCGTCACTCATAAACAAAAAGTCTCATACAAAACAAAAAATACAGCCCTAGCCCAATGCTTAAAGCTGACACTCACAACCTAACGAAAAAAGCGATGCTGCTCACCGAACAACACCGCCTTATGACTATACACACATTACGAGCTAGTGTGACACCTTCGCGTTACCGAGAATTAAAATGGCATTCCCGAAATCAAAAAATGAGTATAGATTGAAGCGATGTAGCCCAGAGCAATAGCCCAGGTCCACTTTAAATGGCCGAAGAATGTATACATACCTCGCGCCTGCCCCATTAATGCTACCCCCGCCGCAGAGCCAATCGAAAGTAGGGAACCACCTACACCGGCAGTTAGCGTGACGAGTAGCCACTGGTTAGTAGACATTAATGGATCCATAGTAAGGACAGCGAACATCACCGGAATGTTGTCGACAATGGCCGACAATAATCCAACTAAGATATTTGCCGAGCTCGTACCCATTTGTTCGTACATAAACACCGAGGTCAAATTCAAATAACCAAAAGCACTTAAACCACCGACACAAAGCACGACACCATAGAAAAACATCAAAGTGTCCCACTCAGCCCTCTGCAGTTGATCAAATATATCAAACTGCGACTGCGGCATCATTTCGCTCACCCCTGTCGACTTCTCAAACACCTCTTCAACAGAACTTTTGTTTTGGTGCGCCGAAACTTTCAAGTAATAGCCATATAGTTTCAGAACGCCCAAGCCAGTCATCATTCCGACCATAGACGGCAGGTGCAAGAAGCTGTGAAACATCACCGCCATAGCAATCGTACCGAGGAAAAGAAAGATGACCACAATACCACCCTTCTTAATATAGGATTCACCAGCACCTTCTGTTTGCTCGGGAGGCTGACCCTTTGGCAGAAACAACGACATAATAATAGCTGGTACCAGCCAATTAACGATTGCGGGCAACAACAAAGCAAAGAAGCCCAAGAACTCAACCTTGCCTTTCTGCCAAACCATAAGAGTCGTGATATCTCCAAATGGGCTAAAGGCACCGCCAGCATTCGCTGCGATAACAATGTTTATGCAGCCCATACCAATAAAGGTTTTATTGTCTCCACCAACTGCCATAACAACAGCTGCCATAACAAGAGCGGTCGTCAGGTTGTCGGCAATGGGAGAAATGCAGAAGGCGAGCAAACCCGTGATCCAAAAGATAACGTTTAAAGAGTAGCCTTTCGACACCAATACTCCCCGCAATGCACCAAATACATTGCGTTCTTGCATGGTATTTACGTAGGTCATTGCCGCCAATAAAAACAGTAATAATTCGGCATATTCAAGAATATTGTGCTGAATCATGTCGTGGGCAGACGTTGTATCACCCACGGAATTATACGAAATTGCTACGAGTACCCAAATAATACCCGCAGCCACCATCACGGGCTTAGATTTACGTAAATGCAGGAACTCTTCACCTATTACCAAGCAATAGGCAAACACGAAGATGATGATGGATATAATACCCAACCATGTCGCCGTAAAGTCTAGCTGCGTAGGCTCGCCAGAGCTTGCCCAAGCGCCGCCAGACGCGAATATCATTAATGCTGTCACACACAGCGAAAAAGCACTTTGCATATTTTTCCTCAAAATCAAAGTTTCACTAATAGTTTCGTTTCAGTTAGCGTAGCAGAGTTTGAGAAACTCAAATAAAAATAAACGCTAAGCCAATAATTTTAATGTATTTTCCCAAATTATTGGTGTTTTTTATTCAACTAAAATATCAATACTTGATTCTTGGTACTCGTCATTCGTATCGTAAACGGCTTTGATTTCTGTTCGGCCTACTGCAGTAAATCGAACCTCACCCTCACTGCCCCCACTATTACTCACGGTAGCACCCGTTCCCGAAATAGTAGAAGAGATACTCCAGACCAAATCGTCGTTGTTTGTCACCTCTAACTCGCTGCTGTCGTTATAGGTTAGAAACGCTTGCAGTTGAATTGGACTATCTCTCACCTCAAACGGTCCAGCAGGGTCATTTGCGCTCGACTGATACCGAATAACTAAACCATTTACCGACTTAACCTGAGTAACGCTTGCAAGCACAGTGTTAGATGCTTCGCCGCCACACTCTGCTGTAATCGATGTACTTCCCGTTGAGCTTCCAGCCGTTGCTAGACCTGCCGCGCCCGCAAAACTGACTAACGATGTATCGTTCGAATTAAACGTTGCGACTTGAGTAACGTCGCGCGCACCGTTGCCATCAACACCCTCGGCAGAGAATTGCTGCGACGCATTTACTTCGATGTTCAAAGTTCCTGCAGGCGAAATACTTAGGGACAACAGATCATCATTGATCCCCTGTATATGAGTCGCAGACTCTGAGCCATAGTTTGCCGTGATCGTCACGCTGCCGGCACTGATTGCTTTTAACTGCCCTTCGGCACTAACGTCCGCTAATGTCACGTCTGAACTTAGCCAGGACGAAACCAAGTGCGTGATATCAACACTACGATCAGCATAATGCCCAAGTATTTTATACGTTGTTGACAACGTGCATTCAGACACAGTGCTAGGTGGGCTATCGAAATCAATGGACACTAGGGCTGCTGTAGAGACCCGAAGCAAGGCGCTAGCAGAAAGAGAGCCCCATACGGCTTTAGCCGAGGCAGATCCATCTAGTGAGCCAGCTGTCGCCAAGCCAGAGCTCGTCACACCTATTACAGCTGCATCAGTAGAAGACCAGACCACTTTATCGGTAACATCCAACTCGGAGCCATCAGACACGATCGCAAAAGCGCCTAGCGAAGTTGATGTACCCGCTTCTATTACATTCCCTCCCGATAGCACCCGCACAGATAAACTCTTTACGCCTAGCTTATTAATTTCGACGGCAGACACAAACGCCTGCTCGCCCTCTTCGTTTCGGCACGCAGACAACAGCAAAAGGCATAACAGCAGCCCAATCCTGTAAAATACTCGATGTAACATAAAACCCCTCACCTAAAACTGGTAACGCACGCCGACGCCAAACACACTAATGTCGATATCACCGCTCGAGTAATAAGACTGCCAACGACCGTTTAAATACCAAGCTGACCGTTTGTTAAATAGCTGCTTCTCTAGACCTACGCCATAACTAAACCCTTCGAAGAGTTCTTTTCCTGGCGCGGGCCCCTGATCACTTTCCAAATCTAACTCGGTTGCCGCGTAGCCTAATAAGATAAACGCCTTGGTTCCGTCGACCATCGGCGACTCGAAGCGTGTCGCGATACCGTAGGTGTATGAAACAGATTGGGAAAGATTGAATTGTTCATCGTCAACTAATCCTGTTCCCGCGAATACTTCGACACCGATTTGCCGCAAAACATACGCGCCACCGCGAAGTTCCGCGGAGCCAAGAACAAAACGCTCCTCAGCAATTTCCTGAGAGATAGCATTAGCAGAAAATTCTGCATAAAACTCCGTTGCTGAAGCATGGACAGAAAAAACAAGAAAGCAAAAAGCAGCTAAACGTCGCATTATTTTCCTTAACTCTTTTATTGTTATTAAACCGACACCAAAATCTTGACTGCCAAAACAGGATATTTACGGGTCGCTCACTTAGAACAAAACAAGCACAAAGCAATATACCGATAAGATCTAAAAATGTTAATTCTTGGTACTTATTAGTTTTAACACGCCCTGCGCTTTCAATATTCTGAACTATATTCATTACACGTTACGTGCAACACGTACCTATGTGGACTCGGTGCAGTATGTGGTTCACCGAGTAAGAGAGTATCGCCAGCAAAGAAAAAGGGCAACACTCTCTCTTCAAGGATATAACTATTTCGACAGACATTCTTAGACACTTAGCAATGTTCTGTTTGGGACAAGTATTAGATATAACGGGCAGGTGCTATGAATATGTTCGAAAATCTCAGTTTAAAAGCAAAACTTGGGTTCGGCTTTGCAATCCCAGTTGCGCTGTTTCTAGCTATCGCAGTTACCGCGAGTCAAAGCTTAAGTCACCTTCTCGATAGCCAGAAGTGGGTGAATCACACTCACCAAGTAATTGAGCACGGAGAGACAATATCGGTGAGCTTAGTTGATATGGAGACCGGTCTAAGAGGCTATATGCTCACAGGTAACGAAGACTTTCTTGAGCCCTATGAGAGTGGAAAAGATGAGTTTTCCAAGTACGTAAAAGAAACCAAAGTACTTGTCTCTGACAATTCAGGTCAAATAGACCGAATCGAAAAAATCGAGAAACTTGAAGCGGAGTGGCTAAGCAAGCACGTTAAAGTTGCTATGAACTTACGTGATGAAGTCAACAGAGGTGACGCGCCCCTTGAGGCTGTCCCAGAATATATGAATCAAGGCCTTGGCAAAGAATATATGGACGAGATGCGCGGCATCTTAAATAGCTTTGTTGATGAAGAAAGCTCTCTTATAGGGTCAAGAAATGCGGAACAACAAGCCGTGGCGAATCAAACGACCATGGTGATCTATTTCGGTTCGGCTTTTGCCATACTTGTTGCCGCAATCGTTGGGTTTTTAATCACCCGCAACCTAGCACGCACAATTGGTGGGGAACCTTCGTACGCCATTGCCGTTGCAAACCGCATTGCAAACGACGAACTAGACCAAGCCGTAGAAATCAGCGACGGTGATCAAACAAGCCTACTCGCCTCCATGAAGGCAATGCGAGACAACCTCCTTCAAAGGGCGACCACAGACAAAGAAAACTTTGACGAGGCCTCTCGAATTCGAAGCGCCTTGGATGTCTGTGACACCAACGTCATGATGGCCGACCCCGATTTCAATATCATTTATATGAATAAGTCTGTTGAACAGATGATGATTAATGCTGAAGTAGAACTGAAGAAAGACCTACCGAACATAAACGTGAGGGATTTGATCGGTCAAAACATCGATACCTTCCACAAAAATCCTGCACACCAGCGCAGCATGGTTGGCGCGCTAACGGAGACTTACCGTGGCGACATCCATGTTGGCGGCAGAACCTTTGGGTTAACAGCCACACCAATCTTTAATGAAAACAAAGAACGCATAGGTACGGTTGTTGAATGGGATGATAAAACCGAGCGTTTGGCAAAAGAAGCCGACATGGCGAACATTGCAGCAGATAATGCTCGTATTAAAGTCGCTCTAGATAATGTTACGGCGAATGTCATGATGGCCGATGCCGACCGAAATATCATTTACGCAAACGACGCCGTTGTTAAGACGCTTCGCAATGCGCAAGAAGATATTCGTAAAGACCTGCCAAACTTCAATGTAGACACCATGATGGGCGGCAATATCGATCAGTTCCACAAAAATCCGCAACACCAGATGAATATTTTAAATGGTCTAAACTCTACAACTGAAGCTAAGATTGTTGTCGGTGGTAGACACATGCATCTTATCGTTAGCCCGGTTAAAGATGCCGATGGTAATCGTTTAGGAACCGTCGTTGAGTGGTCAGATAAAACTGCGGAAGTTAAAATTCAAGAAGAAATGGATAACATCATCGCAGCAGCGAACGATGGAGATTTGAGCGAACGCATCAACCTTGCAGACAAAGAAGGCTTCTTCAAGAATCTGAGTTCTGGCCTAAACACACTGCTGGATAAGACTTCATCCTTTGTACACGATATGAGTACCATGTTTGAGGCAATGTCTGAAGGTGACTTAACGAACACCATTAGTAATGAATATCGCGGCGAGTTTGAGAACATTAAAACTAACGCAAATAATACCGTCACCAAACTTAACGAAGTGCTCCTTAAAATTCAAAATGCCGCAAGCATGGTACGCTCGTCGGCGAATGAAGTCGCTCAAGGGTCAGACGATCTAAGTCGTCGCACAGAGTCTCAAGCAAGCTCACTTGAAGAAACCGCGTCAAGTATGGAAGAGATGACGTCGACCGTTAAGCAAACAACGGAGAATGCATCAGAGGCGAACACTCTAGCAGGCACCGCGAAAGGCACTGCGCAAGCCGGTGGAGAGGTAGTAGAAGACGCTGTGAATGCCATGAGTGAAATCTTAGACTCGAGCAATAAAATCAACGACATTATCGGTGTTATTGATGAAATCGCATTCCAGACGAACCTGCTTGCATTGAACGCAGCAGTAGAAGCCGCAAGAGCGGGCGAGCAAGGTCGTGGTTTCGCGGTAGTCGCCGGGGAAGTACGTACCCTATCTCAGCGATCTGCAGCAGCAGCAAAAGAAATCAAAGACCTGATCCGCGATAGTGTGAGCAAGGTTGAATCTGGCTCAACTCTGGTTAATCAAAGTGGCGAGACCCTGGCAGAAATAGTATCTGCCGTGGATAAGGTAGCCATTATGATTAATGACGTAAACAACGCCGCGATTGAGCAAAATGCCGGTATTAGTCAGATCAACCAAGCAATTACGCAAATGGATGAGATGACTCAGCAAAACGCTGCATTAGTGGAGCAAACCTCGGCGGCTAGCCGTTCGATGTCAGAAGAAGCTAATAACATGGCAGGAATGATTTCCTTCTTCAAACTGGCTGGCGGTTCAAGCATGGGTGCAACAGCAATGGCAACGCATGCGCCCAGCGCAGCGCCGGAACCCGTTAGGACTTACAAGCCAACGAGTCAAGCAAGCCCTCCTGCTGGAAATAGCTCTGCCGCGTCGTTCTCCGCAGACGATGACTGGGAAGATTTTTAGTCCCCAGGAGCTCTAAACAAAAAGCCCAGCAATGCTGGGCTTTTTTCGGTTCTGACTTTACGTTTAGGTTTCGGCAGCGAGATTAAACAAGGCTATAGACAACTAAGCCCTCCGGTCTGGCACAATGCTGATAACAGGCACATCACTCACATTTCCGGCGACATGACACCAGTCTAGCCTACCCTCTTCGTTCACCAAAAAAACAGCCTGCCGCTGCCAACGAGTTCCGCTCGCTGTGCGATTGCGAATACCACTCACCCGTAAGTAAGCAACACGCCAAAGTACTTTTAAGTTCATCAATTCGCTGACGTTGCAGTAACCCAAACCCCAACGCCCATAGATTTCTCTATTAGGGTCCACCAAGGCAGTAACCGAGGCCGATAGCTTTATATCTTTAAACCAGGCACGAGCAACAGCCTCACTACCATGCGCGATCACTACCACATTCCACTGAGGATTCGCCTCTGCCATATCACTCACCTGTCGGCATAACTCTTCAGCAAACGGACACCCCGTATGACGCAAAAAGCATACGAGGTTTTTATCCCCCCTCTTAAGGAACACTTCTGGAGGCGGGGTGTCGCCCAAACTGGGCAAGGCGAGCACATCTTGGATCTTCGGTTTGGTTAGAGCTATCATTGACGCCTCGACTATTTGGTAACTGAACAACATTGAATACCTAGCGCACTCTGCAACGCTTCTCTCACCTCTCACCTCTCACTTCTAAACCCTAACCTCTCACTTGTCCATAAATATTGACTGCACCCTCTTCTAAAGCGGTCTTAAAACGTCTATGCATCCAAAGATATTGCTCAGGGTGAGCACGTAACTGCTCTTCGATAATTAGATTCAACCTCGCTGCATCGGCGTCTACAGAACCTGATGGAAATTCCTCTAGAGCCGGAAAAAGGTTTAATTCATAACAACCGGCTTCCGTTCGAAAATGACTAAAGGGCACGACCGCTGCACCGGTCTTAGCCGCAAGGCGCATCGTCGTTGTCAGCGTTGCACACTGCACCCCAAAAAAGGGTGCGAAAACAGACACTTTGCGGCCGTAGTCTTGGTCCGTCGCATACCAAACTACGTGATTGTCGCGAAGGCTTTGAATCAGGCCTCGTAGATCCTTTTTATCAAGAACTTTGCCATAGAGTGCCTGTCTAGAACGCGTCATCACCGCGTTAAACAAACCATTCGAATGATCACGTTGCATTACGTCCGCCTTGAAGAAAAGCGTGGTTAAACTGCCCGCCAAATCAAGAGTACTGTAATGTGCCCCTAAGAGTATAACGCCCTTGCCTTTCTCTAAAGCGGCTTCAAGGTGCTTACTTCCATTGTATTGGACTGACGATTTTATAGACTCTGGGTTAGAAAACCACGAACGAAACGCCTCTAGTATTCCTATACCATTTGACTCAAATACCCGTCTAACAAGCTGGTCCCGATCTTCTAGAGATAGTTGTGGAAAGCACGTAGCAATATTAATTTCACAAATACGGCGTCGATTTTTTAGCGCTTTATATGCCAAATATCCAATACCGCTGCCAATACGATGCTGCATCCTGAGGGGTAAACTAGCGAGTAACTTTGCTAGCCCTAAAGCAAGCCACACTAGCCAGTAGTTGGGCGTAAGAAAGCCCTTATAACTTAAATTCCGCTGAGCCATAGAGTCTTAAAGAAAAATAGATTGTGTTAATGTAGTCATCTTTAATCGTGAAAGCGCTAAACCATGAGGCGTTAAGCCATTAACCCATGAGCACCAAACTGCATGCGACTATTCACCGCTTTGTCATTAGACAACACTCAAAAACGTGAAATATACGAATGGCGTGAATCACAACTCCCCGGTTTAGCCCCTTGTATTCCGCCCGACAATTATCACGTCACGTTGGCATTTTACGGAGAGATTAAGTCAGGTCAAATCGAATCTTTAGTAGATCGCTTAGATGAGAGTTTTCTTAAAAAAAAACCTCAAAGTATTGAATTAGACCTACAAGAAGTAAGCTACTGGCCAACTAAGAAGATGCTCTGGGTGCGCCCAACATCTTGGCCTAAGACACTAGATCAGATGGCTAAAAAACACATTCAAGTCGGAACACAGTTCGGAGCGAAACTTAGCAAACGCGATTACTTGCCGCATATCACAATAGCCAGAAACCTTGATTCCGCACCAACAAAACTACCAGAGATTGATTTGACGCTTAGAGTGAGCAAAGTAACGCTTTTCGAGTCAATTCGGGGAAATGGCCGAATGCATTATCACAGTTTAATTGACTGGCAGCTGTGATAGTAGTGCGAGTTTGCCCACGTATGAAGCGCTGACTTGCTAACGCAGCACTCTTGGCACGCGCATAGTAACTTGGGTAAACAACTCGTACGAAATAGTTTGAGCCGCCTCAGCGACCACATCGGCTGACAACAAGTCGCCCCATAGCTGAACTGACGACCCCACATCCGCTGAAGGAATGTCGGTCACATCTACGCTAATCATGTCCCTCGACACTCGACCCGCCAAGGTTGCTTGCTGGCCATCTACAATTACAGGCGTGCCGCTTGGTGCATGACGCGGATAACCATCCCCATAACCAACCGCTACAGTTGCAATACGACTCGACCTTTTCGCTATCCAAGTATCGCCGTAGCCAACACTTTCACCCTCGGCAACATCGTGCAGTGCGATCACCTCAGACTCTAAATGCATCACTGGCTTTAGGTGTTTAGCATGCACTCTATCTGAAGGATTAGGACTTCCACCATAGAGCATAATACCTGGCCGGACGATATCGAGCCTCGCCTTGGGGTAGTATAGAATCCCTCCCGAATTCGCAAACGATAGAGGCTTGTCACACCCAGATTCTTCAATCGTTTTGTGAAACCGAGCCATCTGAACATTTACCGACTCCGCACTTGCGTCATCGGCACTCGCAAAATGGGACATAAACCCCGTTAACTCTATCTTGTTAGCATTGCGACTAATGATGGCAAGGGCTTGCTTATATGCCTCTGGCGACAAACCTAAACGATTCATTCCTGTATTCAACTTAAGCCAAACAGAAACGGGCTTATCGGCCCCCAACAGCAACTCCAACTGCCAGACGCTATGCACAGCCCAAACAACCGGTTTCTGATCCAACATATCGAGGCATTCGCTATTAAACGGCCCTTCAAGAAGCACAACCTCGTTATCCAAACCCGCATCAAAAATTCTTAATGCTTCTCTCGAGGAGGCAACTGCCAATCGGTGCTTGGGCACGAGCCTAGAAATATCGACAATCCCGTGACCGTATGCATCGGCTTTAAGGACGACCAAAACCTCGGATTCGGGGCTCAAACTTGATGCATAAGCCAGGTTATCAAGGAACGCTTTTTGATCAATATAGGCGACTAAAGGTCGACCAAGAGGCAAGGTGTTGGGCATCAAAAATCACTATCATAATCGACATGGGTCAAGTCATTGAACTTGGTGAATTGACCCTGAAAGGAAAGTTTTATACGACCAATTGGCCCGTTTCGCTGCTTGCCGATAATGATTTCGGCAATGCCTTTATCTGGGCTATCCTCATTATAATATTCATCTCGATAGATAAACATAATAACATCGGCATCCTGCTCGATCGCTCCAGACTCACGCAGATCAGAGTTCATCGGCCGCTTGTCAGGTCTAGACTCCAAACTTCGGTTCAGCTGTGACAGCGCAACGACAGGGCAATTCAACTCTTTTGCCAGCGCTTTTAAAGATCGAGAGATCTCAGATATTTCAGCCGTTCGCCCTTCGTTCATGCCGGGTATTTGCATTAACTGCAAATAGTCGATCATGATCATTCCGAAGTCTTGCTTGATCTCACGCGCAACTCTTCGTGCTCTAGAGCGAAGTTCTGTTGGGCTTAAGCCCGCCGTATCATCAATATACAACGGCCTATCCTTCAACATACTTACAGCAGACGTGAGGCGAGGCCAATCATCTTCTTCAAGCTGACCGCTTCTAACGCGCGTCTGGTTAATCTGGCCAAGTGACGAAATCATACGCATCAAAATAGAATCAGCCGGCATCTCCATACTGAATACTAAGACAGGCTTTTCACCCTTAATTAAAACGCTTTCTACTAAGTTCATTGCAAAAGCGGTTTTACCCATTGAAGGCCGTGCTGCAACGATGACTAAGTCAGAGGGCTGTAAACCCGACGTCATTTCATCAAGGTCTTTAAAGCCCGTTGTCACACCAGTAATACTACCATTAGAGTTGAATAACTGATCAATTCGCTCGAGCGTCTTTGTTAGTACTGGGTTAACTGAGACAGGGCCGCCCTCTTGCCCAGTTTTGCTTTCAGAAATTTTGAAAACCTTCCTTTCAGCGTCATCAAGCAGTTCGTTAGTCGTTCGGCCGGAGGGGTTAAACGCACTATCAGAGATTTCGCCCGAAACTTTTATCAAGCGCCGCAAGACCGCACGTTCGTGCACAATGTCCGCATAAGCACGCACATTGGTCGCGCTAGGCGTCTTTTCAACTAACTCACCTAGGTACTGCATGCCTCCAGAGTTTTCAAGCTCACCCAGGCGTTCAAGCTCCTCCGCAACCGTCACCACATCGATCGGTTTCCCATCACTCGCGAGACGGCTTACAACGCGGTATATAAGACGGTGATCTAGGCGATAAAAATCTTCCTCGATCACCTTATCCCCTACGACATCCCACTTACTGTTATCTAGCAGCAGACCACCTAAGATAGACTGCTCTGCCTCAATCGAATGAGGCGGGGTTTTCAAGCCCATTAGTTGCTTTTCTGAAGTGGACAAAGTGACTCCCGAGACAAATTCTTGATGCGCAAAACACTCGCGCCATAAACGACTAAGCCCCAAGAATATACAGGATATCCCTAGGGCTTAGAAGAAGCTTTGCAAAGCAAAAACAACAAAATTAAGCTTCGCAAAACAAAACAGGCCCCCCCTTTACAGAGATGACCTGTTATTGCGATTCGAGCGTTTACACGCTCAAATCAACGAACATCAATTACTCAGCTATTACAGCCAAAGAAATTGTAGCTGTCACGTCGCCGTGCAACTGAATGTCAATTTGGTAATCGCCAACGTTACGCAGTGGGCCTTCAGGAAGACGAACTTCCGACTTGCTCACTTCAACGCCAGCAGCAGTTACCGCATCAGCAACATCACGTACACCAATTGAACCGAAAAGCTTACCTTCGTCGCCAGCTTTCGACGTGATAGTAATGCTCTTGTCATTCAATTCAGCAGCACGTGCTTCAGCAGCAGTCAAACGCTCTGCAGCAGCTTTTTCCAAATCTGCACGACGTGTTTCAAACTCAGCAATGTTTGCTTCGTTTGCAGGAACCGCCTTACCGAAAGGAACAAGGAAATTACGACCAAAACCAGATTTAACGGTTACTTTGTCGCCAAGTCCACCTAACTTTCCAACTTTCTCGAGTAGAATTACTTCCATCTCGCTATCCTCAACTAATAAAACTAATTGTGTCTAGTGTGCAAGCAAGAAAAGCTTACTCTGCACTCACCCACCCAAACAACTACGGCGCTGCCTGGGACTGTATCTTACTTCTAAAATCTATAACGCTATCGACTACAGCCCAAAGCGCTACAAGCATTAAAACGGTCGGAAACAGAACGATGTTAAGTGCATAAAAGCCAAACACCCATTGCCCACCTAAATTTTTCTTGCCGATCAAACCGTGCACTAGCGCTAAACCGCACACTACGACTGGCACTGTGGCGCATATAGCAACCAAAGAAGCCTCAACCCCAAGCGAAGGTGCTAAAAACACTACCGCGAACAATCCAGCTAAACTTACTGGACTGAGACGTAGCTGATGAAATTCTTCTCTCCAGCCACCAGGGTTGTACAACGCTGCCTGCCATGAGCGAGCCAAAAACATAGACCCTATACTCATGAAATAGAATGATGCAGCAAAACTCGCAACCATCAGCACTCTGAAAGATTCTTTCAACGAATCATCAAAAGCAATTTCTGCGTCTTCTGCCAACTGACGGAACATTTGATCCGTTAGTTCCATCAACATATCGATTACTTCAGGCATTAAAGATGGCGTTAATACGCCAACCAAAACACTCAAAGCAAACCCTAACAACAATGTATTTCGCAGCGATACACTCGATCTTAAAAACTCTGCCATGAACAAAGTTAATACGAGCACTATCAGTGCTGTTGGATCTTGCAATCCAAGCCACCACGCCAATGCCGGCACAACGGCCCAAATGAATACTGCTAAACCTTTACTAAAGCCTTGTCTTAAAGTGACTAGGCCTACTATTGCAGCACCTAACCAAAACATCATCGGCACTAAGGTCGACAGTAACGCGATGATCGCTGCTTGACGCGGCCCTTTCATCGCAAACTGAGCTAGGTCACGCATTGTGACAAGTCCTCACAGTATTCAAGCAAATTTGCCATAACTCTAATTGTCACTCTTTAATGCAATAAACAATCAATGAGTTATGTGCCACCCTTACTCGTGGTGATTATCTGTGTACGGTAGCAATGCAATGTAGCGCGCACGCTTGATTGCAGTAGCTAACTGACGCTGATACTTAGCTTTTGTTCCAGTAATACGACTAGGAACAATTTTACCAGTCTCACTAACGTAACCTTTTAAAGTCTCAAGATCTTTATAATCGATCTCTTTAACGCCTTCCGCTGTAAAGCGGCAGAACTTACGACGACGTAAAAAACGTGACATGTCTCTCTCCTAATTTCCTAGATTACTCTTCTGATGCTGCTTCGCTATCATCAGAAGCTGCTTCAGTTTCGGTTGCAGGTGCAGGTGCAGTCGCGACTGGCTCTTGGCGAGGTGCTTCTTGACGAGCAGGACGACGATCATCACGACCATGAGAGGCTTTAATAGCTGACTCTTCAGTGATCGCTTCTTTACGACGTACGATCAAGTCACGAATGATTGCATCGTTAAAACGGAAGTTGTGAGAAAGCTCTTCTAAAGCTTCGTTACCACATTCAATATTCATAAGAATGTAGTGAGCTTTGTGGATCTTGTTAATTGGGTATGCCAAGTGACGACGACCCCAATCTTCTTGACGGTGAATCTGACCACCAGCAGCGGTGATAAGACCACTATAACGTTCAACCATACCTGGAACCTGTTCGCTTTGATCAGGATGAACCAAGAATACGATCTCGTAATGACGCATAAATGCTCCCTTTGGATAATAAGCCTTTTAAACAACAGTGTTGTTAAAAAGCAAGGAGTTAAAAATAAACCACTAAAACAGGCTTTCACTCTTCTTACGCATAATACAGTAATCCAAGCGACTGCATGGTTTAGTCGCAGTTTTTCGAGCCGCGGATTCTATAGATAAACCTGTAAAATAGCAAGTAGTGCGAGGCACATCAGAAATCTCTGACCCTCAGTCAAAACGAAACCGAACGAAACGGAACAGAAATCACTGCTTTTCTCTGCACATGCCCGCTGGGTCTAGTTAGCATCAAGCATTAGCTTATTTAGTGCAGTACCTTCTATTTATTTTTGGTTTTGATATGATGCCGAGCCATTTAACACTTTGTCGACTGACACGGCGTATTCGCACAATGCAGTCCAAACAATAAAAAGCAGTAGCATTAAGCAGTATTTGGAGAAAAAAATGGCGCAATCACTTCAAGGTCGCAGCTTCACTAAGTTGCTAGACTTCACAGCGAGCGAAATTCAGTCTTTGATCGACCTTGCGATCAGCTTAAAAAAAGCAAAGCAAAACAAGCAGGAAACGCCTCGACTCAGCAATAAGAATATTGCCCTTATCTTCGAAAAAGCCTCGACACGTACACGCTGCGCGTTTGAAGTCGCCGCTTTTGACCAAGGTGCCCGCGTCACATACATTGGTGGCGGTTCCCAAATGGGTGAAAAAGAATCCGTAAAAGATACAGCAAGAGTGCTAGGACGCATGTATGACGGCATAGAGTTTCGCGGATACCGTCAAAGCGACGTGGAAGCACTTGCAGGACATTCTGGCGTTCCCGTATGGAACGGCTTGACGGATGAGTTCCACCCGACCCAAATTCTGGCTGACTTTCTCACCATGCTAGAACATTCTGATAACAAACGCCTAGAACAACTCAGCTTTGCTTATTTAGGGGATGCCCGCAACAACATGGGTAATTCGCTCATGGTAGGGGCTGCGTTGATGGGCATGGATCTTCGTCTAGTCGCCCCTCAAGGCTTTCATCCTGAAGAGGCGCTCGTTCTAAAATGCCAAGAAATTGCTCACGCAAGTGGTGCAACGATCACATTGACAAGCGACGTTACTGAGGGCGTCCATGGCGCAGATTTTCTCTATACCGACGTTTGGGTTTCTATGGGCGAAGCAAAAGAAGCTTGGAAACAACGTGTCGAACTTATGACACCGTATCAAGTAAACCTCGATGTAATTGAAAAAACGAAAAATCCGAACGTTAAGTTTATGCACTGCTTGCCAGCATTTCATAACAATGAAACCCGCCTAGGCAAAGAGATAGAAGAAACGTACGGCTTAAATGGCTTAGAAGTAAATGATGCAGTATTCGAATCCGATTACAGCATTTGCTTTGATCAGGCGGAAAATCGCATGCACACAATTAAAGCCATTATGGTCGCGACACTGGGAGACTAACACCACAGTTTCTCTAGAGTCTCGACAACCATATACAAGCACCGCTTGCTGATGCATCTTCTTTGATCGACACAAGCGGTGACAAACTTTGCAGATCGACGAGTTGTAAAACAGCACCGCACGAATCATCCATAACAAAGACTATTGCACCTCGCCGCCAAGGCGGAATACCCGAGACACTAAGCCACTGCTTTTTACTCTTTCCAAAAATCTTGGTGCGAGAAGAAACATTTGCATAAGACTCTAAGCGAAGAGGTGCGGCAGAACTATGAGAAATATCAGAAACAGCACCAAACGCGATAGGCATGACCACACCATTTTCTGGCTGCTCCAGCGAGAACGCCCACCCACTATTGACTCGAACACAATCGTCTAGCTCAGCAGACACAGACACATCGACTATCTGAGACAAATCGATCAGATACAAATAGCTGCGCCATCGCCGCACACAAACACTTCCCCATTGCACAATCGGATCTGCATCTGCTCGAGCAGGAATCAGCTCCGACCAGATACGATCAAAAATCGGGAGACTGGGCTGAGGTAATTCCCGTGATTTAATCCAATCACGAACCCATATACGCTGAGCTTCACGACTGAGCTTCCCTAAAACAGAAAGACTCACACCCTTGTCCATCAAGCATAATGAACGCTCACTCGAAAACAGATGCTCTGAAGCAGATTCAAACATCCGCTTCCTATACATGTTTATCTGAGCATGATTGCTGGCAATACTCAGCAAGCGTGAACCGATCGCAGAGTCTAGCTCACGAACCCTAGGCAAAACATCGTGCCGTAGGCGGTTGCGCTCAATACTGGTATCTTGATTACTTTCATCCTCGACCCAAGACAAACCTAGAGCGACCGCAGATTGATGAAGTTCTTGCCGAGAAATCGACAGAAATGGGCGAACGATAAGACCACCAGAAAATGAGCGAGTGTATGGAATACCTTCTTTAAGAGAAGCGTGCCCGCGACGCATCAAGCGCATCAACACCGTTTCGATTTGATCATCTGCGTGATGGGCAGTAAGAAGCAAAGCGCCTGCCGCCATATACTTTTCAAAAATCGAGTATCGCGCTTTGCGAGCGGCGTCTTCAAAACTACCTTTGTTCATGTCGATTACAGCGTACTCAATAATACACTCGAACCCTAAGGCCTTCGATTGCGTGCGACAGTGCTCAACCCATTCATCTGCATGCGCACTCACGCCATGGTGAACATGCACTACTTGAATACGTGAGGATAAACCTTTATCTATACGCGATAGCATACGTAAGAGAACGCTAGAGTCTAAGCCGCCACTATAGGCCACTACGATATGATTTGATTCGGGGAGTTGATGGAGCGAGCGCTCCACCTTTGAAAGAAGGGCTAACGATTGACGGCCGACCTCAGTCGCACCATCAATCTCTGACATAAGCCGTTAAACGTTGATATCTTTGTTCAACAAGATCGTCCAGGGGAATATCAACCAAGGCTTCTAAATCTGCTAACAAGCGCTGCTTTACTGCCGCTGCTGTTTCTGGAATATTTCTATGTGCCCCACCAAGGGGTTCCTCGATTATATGGTCAATCAACTTAAGCTCTTGTAAGCGCTGAGCGGTTACACCCATAGCTGTCGCTGCATCGGCTGCGTACTCGGCACTTTTCCACAGAATAGATGCGCACCCTTCAGGGGAAATAACCGAGTAGGTCGAATATTCAAGCATATTCAGACGATCACAAACGCCAATAGCCAATGCGCCACCCGAACCACCTTCGCCAATAACCGTAGCAACAATAGGCGTCTTCAAGCGAGACATGACTGCAATGCTGCGCGCAATCGCCTCACTTTGGCCACGCTCTTCAGCACCAATACCAGGAAAAGCCCCCGGTGTATCAATAAGCGTTACAACAGGGACGGAAAATCGCTCAGCCATTTCCATTAAACGCTTGGCCTTACGATAACCTTCAGGCATCGGCATACCGAAGTTCCGACGAACTTTTTCTTTAACGTCTCGGCCTTTTTGATGACCGATAACCATCACTGAGTAGCCACCCAGACGAGCAAGACCACCAACAATGGAAGGGTCATCTGCAAAGCTTCGATCACCATGCAACTCATCAAAGTCATCGAACACTTCTTGAATGTAATCCAAGGTATATGGCCGCTTAGGGTGACGAGCAATGCGAGTAATATCCCAAGGACTTAAATTGGAGAAGATATCCTTAGTCTGCACTTCACATTCGCGCTCTAAACGCTCAATCGCTTCACTAAGATTCACATCTTGGCTGGTTCCTACCATACGTAGCTCGGAAATCTTTTCCTCAAGCTCAGCAATAGGTTGTTCAAAATCTAGGTATTGTAAGTTCATAAGACTCTTTTTAATTCGCGCCCAAAACAGCGCATAAACCTGCTCTAACCTTAGTCAAAAATGAATGCAGAGTATAGTTTTCTTATCTCTTTTTAATTGTATAACAATGCGACTTTATCTTTACCTAACAAGTACTCTAGATCGTGCAAAGCTTCATCCTCTGGTTTGAGGCTCCAGCCCTCCCCTAACTGAATAACACTTTCCGCATCTTTGCGCAGGTATTTCAAAGCAACACGGCACCCACCGCCCTGATATGGCTGCATTACACTCTTAAGATCTTTGATGAACCCGTTTTTAAACTGCTCTGGACTAACCTCCAACTGTAACTGTGTCGCAAAGGCTTGGCGCGCCTCAACCATAGACATAACCTTGTCGCCTCGCAATTTAAGCGACCCCGAGTACTCATCCAAACTTACAACACCATCAATCGAAACGATGGTGTCTTTTTCTATACGATTACGGTATTCGTCGTAAGTGTCTGAAAACAAGGTTGCTTCAATTCGCGCACTACGATCATCCAAGGTAACAAAACACATGGTCTGGCCGCGCTTATTTTTCATAACACGAATCGCGACAATCAAACCAACTACCGATGTTCTACTGCGGCTAGATTTTAGATTCACAATCGAGTTGCTCGAAAACCGACGCACCTCTCTCTCGTACTCATCAAAAGGATGGCCCGTCAGATACAGACCCAGCGTGTCTTTTTCTAAATTAAGTCGTTTCTTTTCTGACCACTCGCGAACACCCTCTGAACTCGCATAAACGTGCTCATCAGCAGAGTCTGGCACCACAGCTCCGAACAGGTCTTCCATACCCGCAGTTTGATTACGCGAGTTCTGATCAGCCCTCTGAACCGCTTCTTCAATGGACGCCAGTAAACGCGCCCGGCTTGGCCCTATCGAATCAAGCGCACCGGAATAGATCAAAGCTTCCAGCGCCCGCTTATTCACTTTTTTAAGGTCTACTCGATCACAGAAATCAAACAAGCTCGTAAACGAGCCACCTTCAGATCTTGCAGCAAGAATGCTGTCTACTGGGCCTTCACCTAAGCCCTTCACCGCCCCTAAGCCGTATACAATCTGCCCTTCCTCATCGACAGTAAACGTATACTCACTGACATTCACATCAGGCAGAACGAGCGACAACTTCATGTTGCGGCATTCCTCGACCAGAATAACGACCTTGTCAGTATTCTGCATATCGGCCGTTAACACGGCTGCCATAAACTCCGATGGGTAATGCGTTTTCAACCAAAGCGTTTGATATGATACTAATGCGTAGGCCGCAGAGTGCGATTTGTTGAAGCCATAACCGGCGAACTTCTCTACCAGATCAAATATTTTAAGTGCTAAGTCACCCTCTACACCTTGGCTAATTGCGCCAGACTCAAACAAGCCTCGCTGCTTTTCCATTTCCTCTGGCTTTTTCTTACCCATCGCACGACGCAGTACGTCAGCACCACCAAGCGTATAGCCAGCCAAGGTCTGAGCGATCTGCATAACCTGCTCTTGATAAACAATAACGCCGTATGTCGGCTCGAGAATTGTTTTAAGGCTGTCGTGCTGAAAATCAGGGTGAGGGTAAGCAACTTCTGCGCGCCCATGCTTACGGTTGATAAAGTCATCTACCATGCCGGATTCAAGAGGACCCGGGCGAAACAGTGCAACCAGCGCGATCATATCTTCTAAGTTATCTGGCTGCAGACGACGGATGAGGTCTTTCATACCTCGACTTTCTAACTGAAACACAGCGGTGGTTTCGGCAGTTTTCAATAAACGGAAAGACGCGGCGTCATCTAAAGGAATGTGTTCAATTTCTATCGGGTCTCGGCCTTCTTTAGCAAGGCGAGGGTTTATCATTTTAAGCGCCCAATCGACAATAGTGAGCGTTCTCAAACCCAAGAAGTCAAACTTAACCAAGCCGGCGTCTTCTACATCATTTTTATCAAACTGGGTAACTAAGCCTCCACCCGCTTCATCACAGTAAAGCGCTGAAAAGTCTGTGAGCTTAGTTGGCGCGATAACAACGCCCCCCGCGTGCTTACCGACGTTACGTGTAATACCCTCGAGCGATACGGCCATCTCCCAGATTTCTTGGGCACCTTCATCTTGTTCAATAAACTCTTTCAAAACAGGTTCTTGCTCTACCGCCTTAGCGAGAGTCATGCCCACTTCAAAAGGAATCATTTTGGAGAGACGATCCGCCAAGCCATAGGCCTTACCTTGCACTCGTGCCACGTCACGCACCACCGCCTTCGCAGCCATCGTTCCAAACGTAATGATCTGAGAAACAGCTTCACGCCCGTAGTGATCGGCCACGTACGAAATGACGCGGTCACGACCATCCATACAAAAGTCGACGTCGAAGTCAGGCATCGACACTCGCTCGGGATTCAAGAACCGCTCAAACAGCAAGTCGTATTCAAGAGGATCAAGGTCTGTGATTTTTAGCACATACGCTACCAAGGAGCCAGCGCCCGAGCCACGACCGGGGCCAACCGGAATACCCTGATTTTTGGCCCACTGAATAAAGTCCATTACGATTAGAAAATAGCCCGGAAAGCCCATCTGCAGGATTATTTCCAACTCAAAATCAAGCCGGTCGAAATATTCTTGCCGTGATTTCGAACTATCATTGTCTGCCAAAATAACCGTTAAACGATCTTCAAGCCCTTCACGACAAAGCTCCCGAAAGAATTCGTCCATGGTCATGCCGTCAGGCACCGGATACTGGGGCAGGAAGTACTCACCAAGTCTGAGTTCAACATTGCACCGCATGGCAATTTGAACAGTATTCTGCGTCGCCTCGGGAATGTCGGAGAACAACTCAAGCATCTCAGCAGAACTCTTTAAATATTGCTCTTCACTGTAACGTTTTTCTCGGCGCGGATCGGCCAGGGTCTCACCGTCGGCAATACAAACACGAGACTCGTGCGCCGCGTAATCTTCGCGCGCCAAAAACTGCACGTCATTCGTTGCCACCACTGGACAGTCGATTTCACGAGCTAATGCCACACTCGCGTGCACACACTCTTCATCGTTAATACGATTGGCACGATGTAACTCGAGGTAGAAACTATCTGGAAACACCGACATCCAATACAGCGCCGCATTTTTTGCCGTCTCTGTCTTTCCAGCCAGCATTGCTTTACCGACCTCGCCATCTTTTGCACCCGAAAGCGCAATCAAGCCACCAGACTTCTGCTCTATCCACTCTTTTTTCAGCGTGGCTTTGCCAAAGATTTGCCCTTCGGTGTACGCGCGGGAGATTAACTCAGTTAGGTTCTGATAACCTTGCTGGTTCTTAGCAAGCAGCGTCATGCGCGTTGGCGCGCGCTCATCATCCGAATTATGCAACCAAACGTCCGCGCCCACGATCGGCTTTGCACCGGCCCCGCGAACGTTATTATAAAATTTAATCAGGGCACAGAGATTCGACTGATCAGTTATCGCAATCGCGGGTATTTGGTCGGCTTCAATTTTTTTCGCCAAAGGTTTAATGCGCACCAAACCATTCACTAATGAAAACTCGGAGTGCAAACGAAGATGGACAAACTCAATGGACATAGGGCAACTTTTGTAATGAAAGACTGAAAATTAAAGCGAGCGCCAACAGAAAGCGCACACTAATTGAGCCAATGCGAGGTAAGCTTTTGAAGCAGAGAATGCTACCACGCGCAGACGCTTATTCACTAGCAACAAAACATATTTACTCTAAATTGAGATAACGTTTTATGCCTGTTGCGGTTTGCGGCCCCATCAACCAAGAATGAAACGCCCCTTGAGGATCTATAACAATCGTTGCCGGCAGTGCTGCTGGCTGCTCTTGCTCAAAAAACGATGCGGGCGCAACCTCTAGCATCGGCATGTTAATCTCTAATTTCTGAGCCTGCTGCGCTAATGTATCGCCACTTTCTTGATCAAAATTATAGGTGAATACGGCAACATCAGACTCGTCATTTAATGCATTGAGTTCAGGCATTTCTTCGATACACGGCTTGCACCAGATCGCCCAATAATTTATTAAGACCCACTGCCCTTTATAGTCAGAAAAATCTAGCGCCCCTCCTCCAACTAAGCTAAGCATTGCGGGTGTCTGCGTTTTAGCGCCCTGATCCATACAAGCAGAAACAAAGAATACGGCGGTCGCGAGAATCAAAGAATTAAAATACCTCAAGAAAGTCTCCAGAGTTAGGCAAAACTGATACACTACCGCAGCTTGCTCGTACCATCAATGTGAACAAGCAAACCTAAGAAAGCGACCTTAAAAAAACGACCATCAAAGTAGATAAAAGCCATGCCTAATCTCACTATTTACCACAACCCAAGATGTTCAAAGTCTCGACAGACACTTGCCCTTATTGAAGAAACTGGCATTACTCCCGAGGTCAAACTTTACCTAGAGCAAGCGCCAAGTGCTGACGAACTAACAGCGCTTATTGGCAAGCTTGGTATAAACCCACGTGACCTATTACGCAAAGGCGAACAAGACTTCAAAGACCAAAACCTGAAAAATCCAGAATTAAGCGACGCCGATATCATAGAAGCAATGACACAATACCCAAAACTCATCGAGCGCCCGATCGTCGTCTCTGGCGCTAAGGCCGTGCTTGGCCGCCCGCCAGAAAATGTTAAAGCGCTGCTATAACACGCACATC
>JAWUYI010000107.1:0-13225 GCA_034110885.1 Oleiphilaceae bacterium | reverse complement strand
CGATCACCCCAATCGACATGGCAATGAGCATCATGAAGGTGCGAAACCGGTGCCGTAGGATGGCCTTAAAGTTGTAGCTTGCCAGATCAAAAAAACGCATGGCTAAGGTGCGTCTTGAGATGTATTAGACGTTTGAGGAATGGTGGTAGGCGTAGTGGTTGATTGGGCGGGCGAGGCGCCAGATTTGGCAAAGTCTTGAACTACTTTGCCATCCATCATTTTTAGCTGCCGCTGCGCTCGAGAACCTAAGTCGATATCGTGGGTGACCACAATAAGGGTGATGCCTTCGGCGTTAAGTTCCTCAAGTAATTGTATAACCTCTTTGCCTGAGGCTGAGTCTAGATTTCCGGTGGGTTCATCTGCCAGTAACAGGTTGGGTTTCATCAATAGCGCCCGTCCAATTGCAACGCGCTGCCGTTGCCCCCCAGACAACTGGCTAGGGTGATGACTTGCGCGATCTGTTAGGCGCAGGCGCTTCAACATCTCGTCGACTATGGGCTTGCGCTTCTTGGGTGCTACCCCAGCTAATACCAAGGGTAATTCGATGTTTTCTCTCGCACTTAAGCGTGGAATAAGATGATAAGACTGGAATACAAAACCAATATGATCTCTGCGGAAAGTTGAGCGCTCTTCTTCATTTAGCTTGACGGTATTGGTGTCGTTTAACCAGTAGTCACCGCTGTTGGGTTTATCCAGCAAACCCAGCATATTCAGCAGTGTCGATTTGCCGGAGCCAGAGGGACCCATAACCGAGATGTATTCGCCTTTATTGATAGACAAACAGATATCATCCAAGGCATGAACGGGTTGTTCGCCTAAGAGAAAGGTGCGGTTAATATGCTCAAGCTTGATCATTGTTCTGGGCTCACCAACGCGCCGTGTTTCGCGCCGTCGACATCAAGCGATAGCAGAATTTGGTCGCCTTCGTTTAAGCCTTCTTTTACTTCGGTGTACACCCAGTTGCTGATGCCCGGAGTAAAGGTGAGCTCTTCCAGTGTGCCGTCGGCAGGATTGAAACGTAATACCTGTTGTCCTTCTAACACCGCTTCAGTTGGGATTCGAAGCCGACTATCTTGGCGCTCGAGAATCACTTCGATGTCGGCGCTGTAACCAATTAATAGATGGATATCTTCGGGTGGGGTCTCGAAGTAAACGTCGACGTCGACCGTTCTCGCTTGTTTCTCATAGTCTTTTACATAGGGGGCAATGCGCGTGACTTTGCCTTCTAAGGCTCGACCCCGAAACGCGTCGAGTGTAATACGCACCGGCATACCTACCTCGATGACCGAGGCATCCACCTCGTCGATGGGGGCGCGAACATATAGGCAGCTATCTGCAATTAAGTCGACGGCCGGCGGCGTGGCAACACCGGGAGGAGAGGGCGTGACATATTCGCCAATTTCGCCGTTGATTTCAGCGACTACGCCATCAAAGGGGGCGACTAAAATGGTTTGTTCATAAAGTGCTTGTTGCAGGCGCAAATTGGCTTCGGTTTCATTAATGGTGAAGCCCGCGCCTTCGCAATGAAGCTTTGAAATCTGTGCTTTAGTTTTAGCCGAATCGAGCGCTTCGGCCGAGCTTAAGTTTCGCTTGGCTAAAGTCTGTTGACGCGCCGCCTCACGTTCATCTAAAGCGGCTGCATGGCAAAACTCTTTCTTCTGGTGTTTGCTCTCAGCAAGGTGAGCGCGTGCGGTGGCGAGCATCGCCTCTTTATCTTTATTCCAAAGCTTCAGCAGTACTTGGCCTGCCTTAACATGGTCGCCATCCTTTACTTTTAGCTCTGAAACCTGACCGCCGATAGACAAAGATAACTTGGAGCGCTGGCAGGCATTGATGGTGCCGGCTCGGGTATTGGCAACGGTGGCTTCTACTACGCCTGCTGTTACCGGTGCTAGCCGAACCGATATGACGTCGGGGCGAGACATCGCCCAATATGCTCCAACGAGAAGCGTTATCAGTATGAGAAGCGTAATAATTTTTTTCACGTAGAATACCCAGTTGCGTTGGAATCTCTTCACTTAGGTATTATTGATCAAGGCATTTAGAAAAAATACGCGCAGAGCGACGAGCAAGCCAATAGTTGTACTTGAGTTGATTTATGTCATCGCCCGATGTATCCAAACGAATACATCGGGCTAGGAAACGCGCACGGATTATGACGTAACAAGCACTCGGCGCAGAGGGTGATACTTATATCTTAGGTGAGCGTATACGCCGTTTTTTCAAGATCTGGAGACTCATCTTCAATGAAGTGGAAGGAGTTCCACGCGATTCTGATGACTTCATTGTTGCTCAAACGACGACGCCCAGTAATAGGTTCTTCATTTACGAAGGATCCGTTAGTGCTTCCTGCATCGCTTATAAATATATCTACGATGCCATCGATGTGACTGTTTGCTTCAACTTCAATTAGGGCGTGCTGGCCGCTGACGGCTGAGTCGGTAATTTGAATGTCGCAGCTGGGGTGTCGACCAATGCTTAACGCCGGCTTATCCAGTTCAAATTTAGTGGCTACAACGTCATCAATTAGTTGCGCTAATATCGCCATTTTCTTCTCCTTATTTGTTATGTTTTTCGCTTGGCACTGCCTGCTGCACATAAGCGGCATCAGCTCCAAATCCCATTAGAATCACTGAGGTGTTATCGTTCGTTTGGTTGTCTAAGCTCATCTGAATGAGTTGCTCGACCGTTTTCTGATTAACGCCTTGATCGTAAATAAGGCGAGATGCGTCATTCATCGAAACTGCCTGATAAAAGCCATCGGAACATATCAGCAACGAACTGCCTTCCGAAAATTTATGCGAGGCAAGGGAATAGACCAGTGGCGACTTGATGCCTAATGCGTTGGTTAATCTGTTGCGATAAGGAATATTAGGCACATCTTCAGGTGTTATAACGCCTTCATCTAGCATAGATTGCACCACGCTATCATCTCGTGTGAGTTGGGTGTAGGCGGGTCTATTGGATTGTGCAAGCTGGTCGCGTAGTGGACTGGGTAATAGATAACAGCGTGAATCGCCTGCATGTAAAATGATCAGGTTTTCGTTCCAAATACCGATGAAAACTAGCGTCGTGCCCATGTCTTTAAATTCTGGCTGCTCAGCACGGGCTTGTTGTATCGCTTCGTTTGCCGCCTCAGATGCGGCCGCCATGATTTTCTCAAGATGCTCAAGGCTCTGTTGAAAATGCTCGCTCGCTGCACGAGTGAAAGAACGAATTGTTTGGATGCTTAATTCACTTGCTAGAGCACCGCCTTTATGACCGCCCATACCATCGGCTAAGATACCGAAACATATGTCTTGATCTGATTCGTGCCACCAATAAACAGCGTCTTCATTCTCGGTCCGCACGGTTCCTGAGTGGCTAAGGCCTGCAATGTGCACAGTGGACGGATTGGAATGCGATAATGGCATCATGCAACTTTCGCCCTAAAGTCGTTTGCTAGGGCTTTGCGAATTTGCTCTGCCATTTCTTCGGCATTTGCAAAGCGTTTGTCTGGATCTTTGTTGAGCGCTTTATTGGTAATGCGCACGGCGCTAGCGGGTAGTGAGCTACGAATATCGCGGACACTTTTTTGCTTTGAACTCATTATCTTGATGGTTAACTCAGGAAGGTTGTCCGCTGTAAATGGCGTCGCACCGGTGAGTAACTGGTAAAAGGTAGCGCCCAAACTAAATATGTCGGCGGTTCCCGTGACTGCGCGTCCTTTGAGCTGCTCTGGCGACATGTAGATGGGGCTGCCCATCACGTGCCCTGTTCTGGTTTTTGATTCATCCGAGATGCGTGCGATGCCGAAGTCAGAGACTTTGACTTGTTGCTGCTGCGCGTTGTAGATCAAATTTGATGGCTTGATATCGCGATGCACAATCTTCTGTTTGTGCGCATAGCTTAACGCTTCAGCAACCTTCAATATGATTTGGTAGACGGTTTCAACCGGCAGTAATCTGTCAGGTCGGCAGTAGGCATCAAGAGAAGAACCCTCAATATAGTCCATGGCAATGTACGCTAAATCTTGTTCTTCACCCACATCATATACAGTGACGATATTAGGGTGATTTAAGCGCCCGGCGGCTTTGGCTTCACGGAAAAAACGCTCGCGTAGCTCGTCTAATTGCGGACCATCAAATTGCTTGTAAGACATGGTTTTGATCGCTACCTCGCGTGCTATTTTGGGGTCTTTGCCTAAATAGACGGTACCCATAGCTCCGCGGCCTAATTCGCGCTCAATCTTATAACGACCCAATGTGGGCATTTGAGTACTTGTGCTCACTATCATTGTCGCTTCTAGCGCTTGCGGATGGTTCTTTTGTTGCTGGGTGATCTTGGTTCGACGCTGTTCAGCGGATCTTAGATCTGAGAGCCGTTGTTGAACATCTTTAAAGCGTTTATTCTGGTTCGATAAAAAGCTGTACGCGGAAATGGCCGATTCAAACTGTCGTCTTTTCTCCTGCTCTCGAGCAAAGTCGTAGGTCAGATTCTGAGTTTCTTCTGTCGGTAAACATTGCTCAATGGTTTCGAGTACGCCCTCGCTAACACCTTGCTCTTGCAACAGCTTTCCATGAGCAAGAGACACTTTATGCAATGCTAGGCGCAGTGTGTCGCATTCCCGTTCGAATCTTAGCTGGAACAAAACCACCATATATGCAGCAACCAAGTATTGAGCAGTAATTCCAAGCGGTAGCCAAAGGTTAGAAAATCGAAGCAGGCTCATTTGAAGCAGCAAGAGCGAGCCCGCCGAGCCGAGAATAAGGTAGCTTGAGGCTCGACCAGATGAGCCGTTTAAGCGTGAAATCAGTAAGCCAGCGATCACTAATAAACTTAAGCGCTCGGCGATTAAAAACCAGGAGGGTGTGAGTGTTTCGCGCGTATCACTAGAACGGAATATATCGCCCGTCATTATGCTTCCCAAAGAGTCGGCAATATCTTCTAGATTGACCTCATAAAACGAACGCTCGTCTTGCAACGTTTGCTCATTTGCGGCGAGTCGCTGCTGCGCTTCATTCGCGGTCAGTGCAAATATTTGGTCGTCTAAATGTTGTAAAAAGAATGGGCGTTGAGGCACTATCGCTAAGAACAGGGCGGCAAGTAGGATCAGTGTTTTAATGGTATAAAATCCATATAACTGATGTATGAGATTAGACAGGTCTTGCTTTTTTGAGTCTGCCGACACGAATTATTCCCGCATTGTGATGTCTATTGATCGGTTCAATGTGCATTCAGTTGGAGCTATCTGTTAGTACTTTCTGTTAGTACTATTTGTTAAGACTAAGAATAGCCAGAACTTGGGATTTACTATGTTTGAAAAACGACAGGGGATGTAACGATTTGTGCGCTTGTGCGCTAGCGCACAGGCAGAGTGCTACCTGTGCGCGTGAAGGGCAAGTATGGGCGTGTTTTTATCCGTCGAGAGCCCATAACTGGAGCATCAAGGCCGGGCCTTATGCTATTTTTTCGATACTGACCGGCATGCCTGTGAATGCCGAGGTGCCTGTAATTGGATCTGAACGAGTTTCGTCTGTGATGTCGTTAATGCTGACACCTGCATGAGCAGAAGCAACAGAAAGCTTCATGCCTTCGCGGTGATGTCCCCAGCCGTGGGGCAGGCAGACAACGCCTGGCATCATGGTTTCGGTGACGGTCATCTCGACATTCAGTCCTCCTATTCGGCTGCTTAATTTGACCAACTCGCCGTCTGCCACATTGTATTGATTTGCCGTTTCTGGATGGACGAGCAGGGTGCAGCGATTCTTGCCTTTCACCAGTCGCTTACTGTTATGCATCCATGAGTTATTGGTTCTTAGATCTCGTCGGCTGATCAACGTTAACGCGTCGGGTTTGTAGGCCTCACCAAAGTGCTCTTGCAGGCGCTCGAGGTCTTTCACCATTGCTCTTGGGTACAAGTTAATACGCTTGTCTTGTGTATGCAGCACCTCTGGCATTCTAGGTTGTAAAGGGCCTAGGTCCATGCCATGCACGTTTTCTTTTACTTTCTTCAACGTGAGCCCCTTGTTGGCAAGAGGGTTGAGCATATTCTTCCAGCCATCGCCATAAGGGCCGGTGCGCAGCATCAAGTCGATTGTTCGTTCCGGCGTCAGATAATCACCTAGTAGGTTCAGTGCGGTGCTTTTAACTGTTGCTGCGAGCTTACCTTTCGCCTTCAAGGTGTTAATGCGTTTTGTAATGCCATGAAAAATCTGGTGGTCGGAGCGCATGTAGCTCTTTTGCTCAAACAGAGGCGGTGCAAACTTAGTCACGTTGCGCACGGCGAGCATGTTGAAAATAATGTCGTACTGCTCATGTTCAAATGGGCCGGTAGGCGGAAGAATAATGTCGGCCAAGCGCGAGGTTTCGTTGAGGTAAAAGTCGATCGACACCATAAATTCAAGGCTCTCGAGTGCCTCTTCTACCTTGGTGCCATTAGGGGATGAAATAACTGGGTTCGCTGAGGTGCACACAAAGGCTTTTACTTGGCCTATCCCGGGCGTGAGTATTTCGTCGGGAAGGTGGGCAATCGGGAATTCGCCGAAGGTTTCGGGCATGTTATGTACCCGGCTGCGGCAGCGGTCGTAGCCATCGTTGTCGATCACGCTGAGTAAGTCAGCAGCGGGTGTCGTGAACATCATTCCGCCTGCGCGGTCGAGATTTCCCGTGACGATATTCAGCATTTGCATTAGATAGTGGTTAAGCCCACCAAACTCTTGAACGCTCATGCCCCAACGTCCGTAGCACACAGCGCTCTCTGCGGTTGCGAACTCTGTGGCAATGCGCGTGATTTCGTCTTTAGATATGCTGGTGATCTGCGCAATTCTGTCTAATGAAATGGTATTGACTAGTGGCACTAAGGCTTCAATGTTTCCGTTCAGCGGCAAGTGGTTTAGCGATTTACCTAAGCCTTTGTTAACGATGACCTGAATCAAACCGATCAAGAGCAGGGCGTCGGTACCTGGTTTGATGAACTGATGCTCTGAAGCAAAGCGTGTTGTCTCCGTTTGACGAGGGTCAACGACAACAAGCTTGCCTCCTCGTTTTGTAATGCTTTTAAGTCGAGCTTTTACGTCGCCAGCCGACATTAAACTGCCATTTGATGCTGCCGGGTTTGCACCAATCATCAGCATGTATTGCGTGCGATCAATATCGGGTATTGAGAACAGAAAGCTGCTACCAAACATCATGTAGGCATTCACCATGTGCGGCAGCTGATCGACACTTGAACCGGTATGCATGTTGCGTGAACTGAGTGCTTGTCTAAATGGATGAAGTGCCAGAATTAAACCTAGGTTGTGGGAGGTGGGATTGCCCCAGTAGGCGGCAACGGCGTCGTTACCATGCTTTTCTTGAATGCCAACCAAACGTTCTGCGACTTCGTCGAATGCTTGATCCCAGTCGATTGGAAGCCACTTGTCTCCCACACGTTTTAAGGGAGTTTTAAGGCGGTCGGGGTCGTTGTGCAAATCTTGAATGGCATAGCCTTTAGGGCAAATATAGCCATTGCTGTGCGGGTCGTCATCGTCACCCGAAATTCTTACCACATGCTCGCCTTGATATTCTACTTTGATGCCGCACATGGCTTCGCAAAGGTTGCAGGTTCGAAAGTGGGTCTGAACTGGCAGCGACGAGTCATACAATTTGGGTTCGCTAGACGCGGACGGTTCTTTCGAAGTTGTTCTTTTCGATGCCGGTCTTTTCGAAGCGAGCTCTTTCAAGATATTGGCCATTGTTCACCTATTTATATTTATTCAGTTGTGATGCTTTCCTGAATATTAGCGAAGCCTGTGCTTTACGTCTTGACAATAAGTGTTCAATTTGACATTTTGTGCCAAACTCGAAAGACGAATACCTCATGGAAAATCGATTTGTTTCGACCAGCTTTTTCGACATTTTTGTCGCGTATCTTGAGTCGAATAGTTATGTCGCTCCAGACATTCTTGAAGAACTAGGCAGGATTAAAAAACAGTTTCCGCACCGCGCGCCTGAGGCCTTGTTCTCGGAAGTGTTTGCGATGATAGAGGCGCGTTACCCCAAACCGGCGTTGGGCTTTAGGGTCGGCATTGGTGCAGCCGCCAAGCACTATGGTGTTGTCGGCTATATGGCTACAACTTGCGCTACTTTGCAACAAGCGCTCATGCGCTGCCTGCCTTATCAAGGTTTGTTTGAGAATAGTTTAGATGCGCAGCTTGTAGAGCAAGACACGAGCGTTACGCTTAAGTGGTGGCGCAACAACCCAGCCATTAAACGTGCTGAATGCGAAACCGGCATTGCGGCCTTTGTGAATTTTTACCAATTGCTTATTGGCAGCCACATTCCTCCGTTGGGTATCGAGCTTCCTTTTGCGCCTGAGGCCGAGCCTGAGATCTACGAGGCAATTATTGGCTGCCCCGTTAGCTTTAACGCCGATTGCGTCAGCATTACACTGCCTAAAACACTGCTGTTAAAAGACATTAGCACTTGCGACCCGTATCTGGCCTCACTTTATGAGCGGCAGGCACAAGCGCTGTTAAATGAAGAAGGGCCAGATGATACGTTTATTCAAAAGACGAGACAGGCAATTCAGACCCAACTTTTTGATAACCCCGGCAGCGCAGAACTTGTCGCGAAACAGATGGGGCTCTCGTTGCGTACCTTTTATCGGCAGCTAGCTAAGCACGGCTTGCGCTATAGAACGTTGCTAGCCGATACCCGTTTATCGCTCGCCAAAACATATCTGGCGGACCACAGTTTGTCCTTAGCCGAGATTTCTCTAATGCTTGGGTACTCCGACCAAAGCGCATTTACTCGAGCGTTCGTGAGCTGGACAGGAGTCGCGCCTTCTAGGTACAGAGAAACGTAATAATATTTAAATACGCAGCGTAAACGCTTAAGGTGTGTTTACGTTTGATCGTGCTAGGTTAAACAAATTCAAAAAAGCGACTTTCAATTGCTCGGCACAAGCAGTGGCTTACTTAAGTTGAGTAAATTTATAGGGAAAGACATTATGATGACTATTTCGCAGTTAACAGCACTATTTGGGTGGACGGCTGTTATTAATATGGGCTACCTTTTTTTGTCGACAATGACATTAATTTTCATGAAAGAAACCGTGACTGCTTGGCATAGTAAGATGTTTAATATGGGTGAGAAAGAGCTTAGCTCGAAGTATTTCGATTTTGTCAGTAATTATAAAATAGCCACGTTGGTTTTTTCGGTTGTACCTTATATAGCACTAAAAATTATAGCTTCATAATTTCTCGGGGCTATGTTTCTCGGGGCTATGATGTGTAGGCGCATGCTCTTAAGTGTCAAGGGTGTGTTGCTAGCGCAATCTAAAAATTAGCACTTGTAGGCGTGACCCACAATGGTCACTGAGGTCGAAAATAGCAGGTTAATATGGGCATGAACCGCATTGGCTCCTAAGTTCCACGCCTCATTTTTGATGTCGTTTATCGCGCCTTGAGCTAAGTTTTTATTGGATATGAATAGATAGCTATACCAATGCCCTTCTGACCCAATAACCTCGCCAAGAAACGCACATTCTGCGACTAAGCTAGTCGCATCCTCGTAAAGACGCACCGTTTGAGCACCTGAGATAACTTCCTTCGTTTTAATTAAGCTACACGATGAAACGAGCACACAACAAAACAAAAGAATTAACCTAGTCATAAGATTCCTGTTTGCTAAATAAACGCAAGCTATTAGATCGGTGGTCTTTTTTATTCTTAGCCCCGCGCGTCTAAAGCAATCATATCAGAATTTTGAGCGCTAACATTCTAAAAAAGCTATATATGTCTTGTACTTGAGTTAAATCAGCATTGTAGTAACGTTCCTATGCTAATCATTAATAATGAGGTGTTTTATGTCAACTCTTTCAAGTAGAGAGTTCAATCAAGATACAGGTAGAGCAAAAAAGAAGCGCTTAAAGGACCGGTTTATATCACTGACCGTGGCAAGCCTTCCTATGTTTTATTGTCTTATGATGAATACATAGCGATGACCGCTAAAAAGATGTCAATTGGTGAAATGCTCTCAATGGACGGAGTGGAGGATATTGAATTTACTCCAGGCAAGCTCACAGATATAGCGGCGGCGGCAGAATTCTAGTATGTACTTATTGGATACCAATGTTGTCTCAGAACTGAGAAAAGTTAAAAGCGGAAAGGCAGATAAAAATGTTCAAGATTGGTCTTTTCAAGTAGACCCTCAACTTTTGTATATTTCATCCAGCGTCATTCACGAAATCGAACTAGGCATCCTGTTAGCAGAACGCTCTGATAAGACGAAAGGACGTGTGCTTCGGAAATGGATGTCTGAACATGTTCTACCTACCTTTAAAGAACGAATTCTCTCTGTAGATAGTGATGTAGCGATGATTAGTGCGACGTATCAGGTACCCAACCCTAAGCCTTATAGAGATACATTGATTGCAGCCACGGCAGTCGTGCATGGCATGACGTTGGTGACAAGAAATAT
The DNA here is from genome assembly GCA_034110885.1 of Oleiphilaceae bacterium. GTDB lineage: Bacteria > Pseudomonadota > Gammaproteobacteria > Pseudomonadales > Oleiphilaceae > PZPK01. Next base: position 2,782 of record JAWUYI010000107.1, on the reverse strand, counting down.
CAGTGATTTTTGTTTGAATAACGTAAAGACGCTAAATCCATGGGATTACAGAGGGTGAGGGTAATTGGAGAATGTGTGAAAGGTGCGTATTTATGGGTTGTTCTAAGGCTTGGTTTGTTAAATATTTCAAGCGTGTTAGCATTAAGCCAGATATTAATCAGAATAATAAACTCGAGAACTAGCTCATGCTGAAGCAGCTATTGCGTCATCTTTCTTGTTTGATGATTTTTGTTTTTCCTCTAATAACTCATGCCAAAACTCTAGAACACACGCCAGAAGTATTCGACCTTCACTTAAGTCAATCGAGTGACCTAGGACTGTCCTATTTGGATAGCTCTGAGCACCTTGATGCGTCAAAAAGCTCGACAGAGGTAAGCGAGTGGTCAAAATATAAGGTCGACCTTTTTGATCCGCAAAACGGTGCAGATGGAGAACGGCTATGGTCGCAAACTAAGTTAGTGTTTGGCGTAGGGGTGGGTGTAGCCGGATTTATTTATATTCTGCCAGAAAATATTTCTAACTGGGAGAAAAACCCAGATACCGTCTTATATAAAAAATGGGCCGAAAACGTAAAAGCGGGGCCAGTGTGGGATAACGATTCACCTCTGATCAATTATGTAGGGCACCCGTACTTTGGGGGCGTTTATTATCAGGTTGCTCGAAAGTCAGGCTATGATCAGTGGAATTCATTCGTGTATTCTGCCTTGATGTCGACCTTCTATTGGGAGTACGGCATGGAAGCCTTTGCTGAAGTACCTTCTATTCAGGACCTAGTCGTGACGCCTGTCGGTGGTTGGATTTATGGCGAGTGGGCGCACAACAAAGAGAAAGAGATCAATGCTAATAATGGCCTAGTATGGGGCTCAACGGGCTGGGGTAGCACCGCATTGTTCTTTTTAGATCCTGTGGACTCGATCGCGAGAGGAATTAATGGCTGGGTAGGCAGAGAATTTATTAAGTCAGGCACGGCGATGATCTCTACTCGGGCCACTCACTTTCGCGGTAATAATGAACAAGTTCAAGACTATTTAGGTCTTGATTTAGTGTTGGTGTTTTAATTATGAAGAGTTGGAAGGGCTATATTATGCTCGTCGGCGGTCTACTATTATCGACGACCGGGTATGCAGAAGAACAAGTAAGTACCAATATTGTTGAGCTTTCTATTAAAAGTGGTTACACCGATTTCACCGCCGACCGAAACCTGAAAGGCTCTCCTCATGGGGGTGCCGGACTGGGCTTGCACATGACGCCAAACTGGCTGTTTATGCTCGGGTATTCTTCTACGCATACCGAAGACACAAAAACACAGCAAGATGACATCTGGGTACGCTACTACTCTTTGGAAAGCCTATATTTTTTCGTTCCCGATAAACCTATCCGCCCCTACCTTACTTTTGGGTTCGGCGAAATGGAAATTCGAGGGCAAACTACGGCCGATGGTGGCGCAGACAGCGCTGACTATCTATGGCGCTATGGGGTGGGTTTACAATATACAATCAACCGGCAATGGGGGCTTAGGGGAGACTATCAAGCGCTGAGGAGTCACGACCTGAATTCCAATAATTATTCTTCTAATCTGACGCTGGCCTATCGCTTTGGCGGAGGTGGGTACTAATTTCTATTGTGCGCTCATGCGACCATCTAGTTATTAAAAACGGATTAGAGGGTCGCAATATTGAAGAGGCTTAGACCTTAGGCCGAGCTTACTTATTTCGAAATCGGCTGACGGTCGAATATGCCAATAATAGGCGTGCCATGAGCTCTCAAAATAGGCTCGATATCGCGATGCAAGGTATGATAACGATAAAACGGTACGCGCGGAAAAAGATGATGTATCGAGTGAAGGTTTTGACCTAGCCAAAACCATTCGAAAGGCTTCATCCACTTGGGCATGATCAGGCTGTTTGTGTTTATGTAGCGCTTAGACTCTTTGTAAGGAAGATGCGGCCGGTAAGCGAACCAATACGCTGTGAAATATCCCCCAAGAAAGTAGCCTAGCAGGATAACGAGCGCCGTACCGGGCTGGTCCACAAGCATGATAAACGCAACTCTCCAGCCAATCGAAACTGAAAGCTCTAAGCAATAAATGGTTCTGTCCTTGATAGACGCCTTGTCCCAGTGCTTCAAGCCGAAAAACGCGTTCTGTACCCAAATGAATTGCAGTATGGTGATGAGCTTTCTGCCAAAACCTTTGCCTAGACCTTGAATCATAAAGTCAGGATCTTTATCCGGCTGATTAGTATGTCGATGATGAGTAAAGTGCTCTATTCGATGAGAGGCATAAGGCACTGCAATTAGCGGCGCGACCAGATACCCGCAAAATGCATTCAGCCATGCAAGTCTCTCATTGTTGCCGCCAATATTGGCATGAGCAGCTTCATGCAATGGCGTATAAGACATATACGTGAGCGCAGCCATGATTGGGATAGCGGCCCAAACAGGCACTAAGCCCATCGCAAACAGTGCTAAGTGTGCAATAAATGCCGTGAGCACCGCAATGGTAAACGCGACAGTTAGCCAAGCGGTTTTGCCCATTTGCTTATGCGCCGCTGCAATCGCCTGCTTGTTTAAACTGCTTAGATCGTCTGTCATGTTTAGTGCCTCAGTAAGCCTTTGCGTAGTATTGTTCTTTTAGTGCGCGCAATGTGAGCAATGCGTGACGGTTAATGTACGCACTTTCTGTTTTCAACAACAGGGCAGTAGCGGCCTTTCGAAGTACATTTGTGGCCAACAGAGGCGATATGCTCTAGGCTTTCTTGATGTCGAACAAAGAACCCATCCT
>JAWUYI010000106.1:0-32862 GCA_034110885.1 Oleiphilaceae bacterium | reverse complement strand
CCCGCCTGCAGGCGCTGAGCACCTGCATATGCTATCATTGCACCATTATCGGTACAAAATTCGGGGCGAGCATAGAAAACCTTGGCGCCAATTTTAGATTCCATATCGTGCAACGCTGCCCGTAAGCTTTTGTTCGCGCTGACACCTCCCGCAATCACAAGACGTTTATAGCCTGTCTGCTCTAACGCCCGCTTACATTTGATGCGTAAGGTATCCACTACCGCATCCTCAAAAGCCAGTGCAATTTTAGCGATGTCCTCTTCACACAGCTCTCGCGTTTTCGTAATACCCTGAACGGTGTTAAGCGTATACGTTTTTAGACCACTAAAACTGAAGTCGAGTCCGGGCCTATCCACCATCGGGCGCGGGAATCTATAATCGGAGCTGCCATATTTTTCTCGCGCTTTCTCTGCCCAAACTGCGACGCGGGGCCCACCGGGGTAATCCAAACCAAGCATCTTCGCGGCCTTATCGAAGGCCTCGCCCGCCGCATCATCAAGCGACTCTCCAAGGATCTGATAACGACCGATTCCCTCAACTGCTACGAGCTGAGTATGACCTCCGGAAACCAAAAGCCCAACGAAAGGAAAATCAGGTGGCGACTCTTCTAACATAGGAGCGAGTAAATGGCCTTCCATATGATGGACACCAAGCGATGGGACACCTAATGCGTAAGCGAATGCCTGAGCAATGCTTGAGCCCACAAGCAAGGCGCCAATAAGACCCGGTCCTGCGGTATATGCAACAGCAGAAATTTCAGATTTGGTAATGCCAGCGTCGGCAATAACTTGGTCGATTAAAGGTAGGGTCTTCCGAATGTGATCACGCGAAGCCAACTCAGGCACAACGCCACCATAATCTACATGAAGATCTATCTGGGAAAATAAAGCGTCTGCAAGTAAGCCTCGCTCTGTGTCGTAGAGCGCGATGCCGGTCTCGTCACAAGAGGTTTCAATGCCGAGTATGATCATAATAACAACCGATAACTTGGTTTAGCATGGGCCGCGAAGGCTAACAGAAATTCAGTTCAAATCCGATTTTTTTAAGCGTTGCTCGCTCAACTTCCAAATTCGCTTCAGTTAAGGGATTATGCGAGAGCCAGTCATCATCAAGTCGAATCAAAAGCGCATGTTTATCTGCTCTCGCAACAAACTCAACATCCCGCTTATCTCGATCCGCAGCGAACAGGACAGCAAGCCTCAAAATAATACTGACATACCTAAGAGCCTTCGCTTCTTTCTTAGAGAAGCTATTGTATGAATCGACAGGAAATTTTCGTCGATGAGATCTGACCACAATAGATAGGTGACTTTGCGTCAGTTTGCTGAACCCAGGTAAATCGGAGTGCTTTAACAAATAGGCACCATGCTTATGATGGTGGGTATGGGCAATTGTTAAGCCAATCTCATGAACATCCGCCGCCCACTCGAGTAAGCTGCGCCAACTCGAATCTAAGATTCCCCATTGGTCGGCAACCTGCATGTAAATTTGCGAAGCTAACATCCTCACATAATCACTTTGCTCAGTCTCTACGGAATATCGTTGTTGAAGCGCTGCGATAGTTCGGTCACGTACATCCTCATGGGCAATCCGTCCTACAACATCGTAGAGCAAGCCTTCGCGCAATGCGCCGCTAGTAAATTCCATTTCTGCGATACCAAGCTGTTTAAAACTTGCGTAAAGGATTGCGAAACCCGCAGGAAAGATATTCAGACGCTCTTTTTTAACACCATAGTCGATAAGTTTGTCGACGCTTCCGAGCTCAATTAAGGTTTCTTTGAATTCCTCAAGATCCTTGAACGTAATTCTTTCGGGAAGCGAATCTTCTTTTGATAAAGCCTGGAATACCGCTTTGATCGAGCCCGACGAGCCCACACAGCTTTTCCAACTTTTTTTAGTATAGCGGCGTTTAATATTTAATAACTCTCGTGACGCAAACATCACAGCACGATCGAAGTCACTTCGTGTGATAACACCTTCAGGGAAAAACATTTCGCGAAAAGAAACACAGCCCATGTGCAAGCTTTCAAGTTCTTGGGCTTCGAAGCGTTCACCAATAATAAATTCAGTGCTACCGCCGCCAATATCGATAACAAGTCTTGAGCCAGCGTCATCAGCCAAGGTGTGCGACACACCTAAATATATAAGGCGAGCCTCTTCACGACCGGAGATGACCTGAATGGGGGTGCCAAGAACTTCTTCTGCTTTACGCAAAAACTTTCGGCGATTCTTCGCAACGCGCAAAGCGTTTGTGCCAACAACGTTTATATACGCATTCTCAAGACTTCGAAGCCTTTGCGCGAATCGACCGAGACATTCTAAAGCTCGCTCAAAAGCCGCGTCATCTAATGTGCCGTCGGCTTGCAAACCCGCACCTAGCTGAACTTTCTCACCGATCCTTTCAAGAATTCGTATTTCGCCATGCTCAACAGAGGCTATGGCCATATGAAAACTATTAGATCCGAGATCGATTGCGGCGATTTGTGATTTTTCTTGTGTACCTAGAGTCATAAGCAAATTGTCTTTAGAGTCATCCTTGAAATCCAAATTTAAAACCTTATATTGTTATAGTGTCTAGCATTCTAGGTGATGATGGTAAACTTGAATAGTTTAAGTTCGCCTTCATTGTCTTCATTCAACTTTAGGGTTATATCATGAGCGGAAATATAGTAAACATTACTGATGCGTCTTTTGAAGAAGATGTACTCAAATCTGACATTCCAGTACTAGTAGATTACTGGGCTGAATGGTGCGGTCCATGCAAAATGATTGCACCTGTGCTTGAAGAAATCGCTGATGACTACGCCGGCAAGATCAAGATCTGTAAGCTTAATATTGATGAAAACGATCAAACGCCTCCAAAATACAATATCCGTGGCATCCCTACTCTCATGCTTTTTAAGAATGGCAACGTAGACGCAACTAAAGTAGGCGCTCTATCAAAATCGCAACTAACCGCGTTTGTTGATAGCAACCTTTAAGCGTTTAGTCTTGGTAAAGGACAGCCCAAGGCTGTCCTTTTTTGTTTTAGTACATTCCTCACCTTGAAATTAAAATGCCACTAATACCATGTCTCCTTTCGTAACCGAGTTACATAGCCTAGGTTTGTCCTTAGATGCAGGAATACTTGCTGGCGGCCTGAGTACACGAATGAATGGTTTGGACAAAGGCCTACAGACGCTTAATAGTACCCCACTAATAGAACCATGCCTTGAAGCCTTGCGGCCGTTTTCTGAAAACAGACAGGTAATGATTAGCTGCAACCGCAACGAAACTGACTACCGAAAATTCTCATCGAGGACCTACGGGGACGTTTTTGGCGGATTTCTTGGGCCGCTTGCCGGCATACATAGTTTGTTAACGCATTCAGACGCTGATTACCTCTTAATTAGCCCTTGCGACACACCATTTATAAGCAGCGAGGTTCCTGAATTACTTCTGGGCCAACTTCTAAGATCTCTAAAACAAAACCCGTCACGGCGCCCCATTTTTGCAGCAATGCATAAAGGTAAGAGGCACCCGCTGCATGCCTGCATTCCTAAAAGCGCGCTGCCGTCTTTGGAGCGAACGCTTCAAGCAAAGCACTCGAAAGTTGTGATGTGGCTTGACGCACAAGACACCGATTGGGTCGACTTCTCAAACACTCAGATAAGATTAGACAATATCAACTCTATTGAGCAGCTCTCCCGCCTATAAATCGCTTTGCGAACAAACGTAAATTAATGCCCGACCAAATGGTCAACAATTGACCTAATCCAAGCAGGATAGTAAGATTGCCCCAAGTTTCAAACGCCCGTTTTAAAAGACCGTTTTAATTTGGAAGGTTTATCATGATATTAGATGTACATGTCGCATTTTTATTCGCAGCTCTAGCCGTTCTATTTGGCATAACTTATTCACTAGGCCAGTTTTTAGACATACAAACTAAACGCGCTATAGCTCGTCGAAAGCAAGGTAACTTTGAAGCAGATACAGGTGACGCATTTAACGCGTAACACCGCAGTAAAAATTAAAAAGGCGGGACTTAATCCCGCCTTTTTTGTGTGCCCCTCTACCATAATCCGTAAAAAGACGTCATTTTAGCCAAGCACTAAAAAGCACTTAGCTGATCAATGGTCAAGAATCTGACTTAAGAATAACTGCAAACGATCTGTTTCAGGATGATCGAAGAACACGTCAGGGGTATTTTGTTCAACAATTTCTCCACCATCCATAAAGATCACCCGGTCGGCTACCTTCTTCGCAAATCCCATTTCATGGGTCACGCAAATCATGGTCATACCTTCCTCTGCTAGCTCTACCATTACATCGAGAACCTCTTTGATCATTTCAGGATCAAGTGCAGAAGTCGGCTCATCAAATAACATAATTTGAGGGTTCATACAGAGTGATCGAGCAATTGCAACACGCTGCTGCTGACCGCCAGAAAGCTGGCCTGGAAATTTGTTCGCCTGATCAGGAATTTTAACCCTTGATAGATACTTCATCGCGATTTCTTCAGCTTCTTCCTTAGGCTTCTTTTGCACCCAAATAGGCCCAAGGGTCAAATTCTCAAGGATTGTTAGGTGCGGAAACAAATTGAAATGCTGAAATACCATCCCAACTTCGCGTCGAATCGTTTCGATATTTTTAACATCTTCGATCATTTCTACGCCATTCACGACCAAGGAACCGCGCTGAAATTGTTCCAAACGATTAATACAGCGAATCATAGTTGACTTGCCCGAACCCGAAGGCCCGCACACCACAATTCTTTCACCTTTCTTAACCGTCAAATTGATGTTCTTTAGAACATGAAAGTTGCCGTACCACTTATTCAGGTCTTTTATTTCAATTACATCCCCATCTGCGCTTGAAGACGTTGCTAAGTTTTCCGTTGTCATGGTGTGCTCCTAAGCTTAATTTCGATGGCTAGTATCAAGTTTACGTTCAATGTTTGTGCTAATCATAGACATGCCAAAGCAACATACCCAGAACACGAATGCAACGAAGAGATAACCCTCCGGTGCGTGGCCGCCAAGCCAATTAGAGTTACTTAACGCGGTCTGTGTTGTACTCAAAATCTCGAATATTCCGATAATTAACAAGAACGTCGTATTTTTGAATAGCATGACAAAGGTCGCCAAAATATTTGGCATCGACACTTTAATCACCTGAGGAAAAATAACTAACAAGGTTTTTTGCCAATAGCTCAAGCCGAGCGAGTCTGCGGCCTCATACTGACCGGAAGGAATGGCTTGAAAGCCTCCGCGAAACACTTCTGCCATGTATCCTGACATGAATAGGATAAGCACAATCCATACACGTAATAATTTGTCGACATTGGTTCCTTCAGGAAAAAACAGCGGCAACATGACTGAACCCATAAAGAATAGTGCTAGAACGGGAACGCCACGAAAAAATTCAATTAAAATCACGCAGACGCTGCGAATAAACGGCATGTCCGAGCGACGACCTAGAGCCCATAAGAAGCTAAGAGGGAATGCGATAATAATACTTGCTGCCGCCAAGAAGATATTGAGTGAAAAACCGCCCCAATAATCAGTGCTAACAAACTCTAAACCAAATGTGCGGCCATCCAACAAAGCAGCACATATAAATGGGTATAGCAAAAATAACGGAACCCCTACTTTATTCCTTAAAGCTTTAGGCAAGGCATAGGGTGCGGCAATAACCGCAGCTAGTGAAATTAAGCCTAGATGCACCCTCCACACTTCATCTACAGGATAACTGCCATACATCAACTGTTGCATCCACGCAGATACAAACACCCAGCAGGCGCCCTCATCATTGGTACAGTCTTCCTGAGTGGTTCCAGTCCAATTAGCCTCGATAAACAGCCACGACACCATATCCGGCACAACTGCTGCTAGAAAAGCGAAAATAACAATAGTCGCAATTGAACTGCCTACGTTAGGGAAAAGGTTTTGACGAACCCAGCCTACAAGGCCTGCGCTCTCAATAGGGGCCGGTAAAGCGTCTTGTGGTTTAAATTCTCTCATCTCTCGCTCCTATTTACGCTCTGCCAAAGCAACGCTGGCGTTAAAACGGTTCATGAAAAACGAAATAGTCATATTAATTGCGAAATAAACCGCCATCGTCATGAAAACAATCTCAATTGCTTGTCCAGTCTGGTTAAGAGATGTACCAACAAATACGGTAAATAAGTCGGGGTACCCTATTGCCGTCGCCAAGGTCGAGTTTTTGACCAAGCTCTGATATTCACTGTTTAACAAAGGAACAATGACTCTCATTGCTTGAGGAACAATAATTAAAGACATAATGCGGTTTTCTCTAAGGCCGATACTACGTGCTGCCTCAGTCTGTCCATTTGGAACTGACTGTATCCCAGCCCGAACCGCTTCGGCGATAAATGCCCCAGTATATACAGCTAGGGCAATCGTTAATGCCATTAGCTCTGGAATAACGGTGATACCACCTTGGAAATTAAAGCCTCTTAGCTCTGGGTAGTCCCATGTAAAAGGAAATCCGGTAATCAATAGCATGACAAAAGGGAGGCCAAATAATAAGCCTAAGCTCGCTCGCATCACTGGAAACTGGTCTCCAGTCTCATCCTGTCGCTTCTTAGCCCACTTTCTCATGAACACAATTCCAATAATCGCAACCGCGACAGAACCGTATACAAATGAGGATCCTCCCTGCCCAATTAGGTCAGGAACGAATAGGCCTCTTACATTAAGAAAAATAATCTCGCCGAGACTCAAACTCTCGCGCGTACTTGGGAGAGCCGCAAGGACAGCGAAATACCAAAAAAACACTTGTAACAACAAGGGGATATTTCGAAACGTCTCGACGTAGACAACAGATAAACGCTTAATCAGCCAATTTTGAGAAAAATAAGCAACACCCATAACAAAACCGATTAGCGTCGCAAGAAAAATACCGATAATTGAAACTAAGATCGTATTGAGTAAGCCAACAACAAAAGTCATCGCGTAACTTGAGGTGGCGCTATACGGCACTAGAGTCATTAATATATCGAAACCGGCTGCCGAGGTTAAAAAGTCGAAACCACTTTTAATGCCGCGCGCTTCCATGTTTGTAAGCGCATTTGAAATAATGCTGTAGAAGAAGTATCCGAGGCCGAGTAAAAGTAGGGCCTGATAAAAGATCGCTCTGTTTCGAGGATTGTTAATAAAGGATCCAGAGGATGCCTTTTCGGGAGCAATATGTTCTGTTGACATATTTTGACCTTTGGCGGGTTGGTTTAAATATTAAACGGAACGAAAACAGATAAAGGGGCATACAGCCCCTTTATGTTTCTAATATTAACGAATTGGAGGTGAATACATGAATCCACCTTGGTTCCACTGTGCGTTAATACCGCGGGCAATTTTCAAAGGAGAACCCATTCCAACATTACGCTCGAATGACTCACCGTAGTTACCCACTTGGCTAACAATGTTGTAAGCCCACTCAGCTGACAAACCAAGCTTGTCGCCTGCATCACCTTCAGTTCCTAGAAGACGCTTTTGACCCGGCTTACCATTTGCTTTCATGTCTTCGGCACTTGCCATGTCTACGCCAAGGAACTCTGCCTCAACCATAGCAATCAAAGACCACTTAACAATATTGAACCAAGCATCATCACCCTGACGAACAACTGGACCAAGAGGCTCTTTTGAAATCACTTCTGGCAATACAAGAGCAGCTTCTGGATCTTTCAAACCAATACGGATCGCATAAAGCTGAGATTGATCAGACGTTAATACATCACAACGGCCGCTTTCGAAACCAGCACGCGTTTGGTCAGAAGTATCAAATGTAACGGCCGTGTACTTCATGCCATTTGCACGGAAGTAGTCAGCTAAGTTTAACTCGGTCGTTGTACCTGCTTGGATACATGCCGCTGCACCATCAAGCTCTTTAGCGCTTTTCACACCAAGCTTGTTAGAAACCATGAAGCCTTGACCGTCATAATAGTTTACGCCCGCAAAGTTCAAACCTAGAGCAGTGTCACGAGTATGGGTCCACGTAGTGTTACGAGACAATAAATCGATCTCGCCTGACTGCAGCGCAGTAAAACGTTCTTTCGCTGTTAGTGGCTTATATTGAACTTTAGTAGCGTCTCCAAGTACTGCTGCAGCAACAGCCTTACAAACATCAACGTCCAGTCCGCTCCACTCACCTTTTTCGTCTTTCTGTGAAAAGCCTGCCAAACCGGTACTAACACCACATGACAAACTTCCGCGTTTTTTAACGTCTTCTAAAGTTCCAGCTTGCGCGCCTACAGCTACACCAAGAGCTAAACCAGCAGCTAGGATTGAAGAGAGTTTCAACATTCGTGTTCTCCTAAGATTTGTTGTACGTACGATAATTTTTATTTGCAGCGCACCGCTAAGGAACAACTAAAAGTCGTCGCATGCACTCATGCAACGCTCTCATACAATATTGATGCCACTACTGCTCGCATTGTTATTTTTAAACCAAAAACCTTTGGTAGTGCGTTAATAGCTAGCGACAGGAGTCAGTGTTATCTATTTTACAAAAATTTACAACACTCACTGCCGCGTCAATTACGATGCATAATTTCAGCCTAGTGCATTATCGTGGAACATTGGTATTTTTTTGACAACGAATGTGAAATTCGAGCTAAACGCTCAAAAATCGAACACATTGCGCGTTAAACACACTAGGTTTCTGAGCATGCAACCAGTGCGTGGTGCCTTGAATGACCTTCATACTTGCCTTAGGAAAAAGACGCAAGACAACTTCTCTATGCTCCAGCTTAATATAGTCGGAGTGTTCACCGGCAATAAATAAGGTTGGCTTTTGAAAAGGTATGCCGCTAGGGGCACTTAGAATATCGGAATAATGCTCGGTAATAGCGTCTAGATTAAAGCGCCACGTTAGACCGTGTGAGGAGGGTGATTTTCTTAGGTTTTTTATTAGAAACTGGCGTACAGACTCATCGTCAACATAGTCCGCTAAAGCTTGATCTGCTTGCGCCCGAGAAGAAGGTGGGACTTTAGCGAGGAACTCAAGCCCTTGAATAATTTGCTCATGACCCGGCAAATATTTTACCGGAGCAATATCGGCAACAATGAGTCGATCGACGCGTTCAGGAAAATTAAGGGCGACTTGCATTGCAACCTTTCCACCCATCGAATGCCCAACAAACGCACAAGAGGCGAGAGACAAATCGTCCATTAGGTCAATGAGGTCTTGCGCCATTGACGGGTAATCCATAATGGAAGAGTGAGGCGACTCGCCATGATTGCGAAGGTCGATTAGGTAAACGTTGAAGGAATTTGCTAATTCTTTGCCCAAACGTAAAAGGTTATCTGATGCCGCAAAAAGACCGTGCAGCACAAACACATGCTGCGTGGCTTCTGGGTGATTAAGCACTCTGTAATGAAGCTTCATAGCAACTTGATTGACCCAAAGTTAACTAGAAATCTGCAGGAGTGGTGCACGAAACAATTCGACAGTCTTCGTCAAACGGATTTCTGAATCGGTGCTGGCTTCTCGAATCAAAGTAGTAACCCTGCCCTGCTTCAACAACGAAGACGTCTTCGTTTACGGTAAGTTCAAACTTGCCACTCACGACATAGCCTGCCTCTTCTCCTTCATGCACATACATATCTTCACCGGTATCGGAACCTGGAGGAAGTCGTTCAACTAAGAATGACATGGCTCTATTCGGAAATGCCTTTCCAATTAATTTCCAGTCGATATCGTTTACGGATGAATCTAGAAAGTCGCTCTGCTTATAAACAACAGGTATTTCTACTCGTGACGACTCTTGAGAATCGAAGAACTCCATCAAAGACATTGGAATCCCAGCGAGCACTTTCTTTAATGAGCTAACACTCGGGCTCACGCTATTCTTTTCTATCATAGAGATAGTGGAATTAGTCACACCAGCTCTTTTAGCAAGCTCTCTTTGAGAAAACCCCGTTTTTTTTCTAACTTCTTTTAACCGACTTCCAACGTCCAATGCTTTGTCCTTCTTCCTTTTATACAATAGCCTCTTTATAGCTAAGAGGAATTATACGCTTTCCAGCGAATCAAATCGTCACGAAGTAATGAAACCCGTCGCATGAATAAAAAATGCTTATAACAAAGTTTGAGCACACGCCCACTTTCGTGCATTATTCCATACAGTTGCTTAATATATCAAACATACAAAGATTTATAACAGGATTATGTCACACCATGCTGAATCAACGTACTCATAGCGAAAAATATCCCGATTCGTATTATCACGCGACCCTCAATGATAAGGCAGGGTTTCCTGTAGCTGAAGGACAGATAAAAACACAGGTCTGCATTATTGGCGGTGGCTTTAGTGGCGTGAGTACCGCGCTAGAGTTAAAAGAAAGAGGCTTTGACGTAGTGCTACTTGAGGCTTACAAAATTGGTTGGGGCGCGTCGGGTCGAAATGGCGGCCAGCTTATTCGTGGTATTGGCCATGGACTTGACCAATTTAAATCGGCTATCGGGTCAGAGGGCGTCAAATCAATAGAGGACATGGGCTTTGAGTGCATGGACGTTGTTTTGGATCGAATCGCTAAATACGATATCCAATGCGATTTAAAAATGGGTTACTGCGACCTAGCAACAAAACCCCGCCATGTTAGTAGCTTTAAAGAAGAGCTGGAGTGGCTAAGCTCCATCAATTACGGCCATGAAACTCGCTTATTAAGCCAAGATGAGATGCATCAAGTAGTTGGATCAGATTCATACATAGGTGGCATGATTGATATGGGTAGCGGCCACCTTCAACCCTTGAACCTAGTTGTTGCTGAAGCACGCATCGCTGAAAAACTCGGCGCAAAAATCTACGAAAAATCGAACGTCATTGATGTTCAAAAAGGTGCTACCTGTCGAGTAAAAACTGACAAAGCGGTTATTGAGAGCGACTTCTTAGTTATCTGCGGCAATGCTTATGTTGGCGACCTAGATAACAAGCTTGGTGGGCAAATTTTACCTGCAGGCAGCTATGTCATTGCTACTGAGCCACTAAGTGATGAGATGGCGCAGAGGGTTTTACCGCAAGACATGGCGGTGTGCGACCAACGCGTCGACCTAGATTATTTTCGCTTAAGTGCAGATAAAAGGCTTCTGTTTGGAGGCTTGTGTACTTATTCAGGACGCGATCCTAGATCTATTATCGACGCGCTTAAACCTAACATGGATAAAGTGTTCCCTTATTTATCCGATCTCAAAATTGACTACGCTTGGGGTGGCATGATTGGCATTGGCGCAAACCGCCTACCTCAGATTGGACGTCTACAAGAAAATGTTTATCACGCACAGGCTTATGCAGGTCACGGCGTAGCACCTACACATATGGCGGGTAAACTCATTGCCGAATCAATCAGCAATGAAAGCCAACGCATCGAGGTATTTGAGAAAGTTTCGCATATGCGCTTTCCTGGCGGCAGACGTTTCCGATCTCCAATGCTAGCCGCTGGCATGCTTTACCACCGCTTTAAAGATCTGTTCTAGAACACATCTCTAACAAAAAAGCCCGAACTGAAATCAGTTCGGGCTTTTTTAATTCTGTGGCGAGCACTCAGCCATTTATATAGTAGTGAACGACTAGATTTTAATCCAAGTCGCCTTTAGCTCGCTGTATTTATCCAAAGCATGTAATGATTTATCGCGACCATTACCACTCTGCTTGAAACCGCCAAATGGTGCGGTCATATCACCACCATCATACTGATTAACCCAAACCGATCCCGCACGAAGACCTCTCGCAAAGCGGTGAGCTTTGCTCAAATTACTTGTCCATACGCCAGCGGCTAGACCATAAATCGAATCATTCGCGATGCGTAATGCTTCTTCTTCAGAGGTAAAACGAATCACCGACAAGACCGGCCCGAAAATTTCTTCTTTCGCGATCGCCATATCAGAGTTAACGTCTTCGAATACAGTCGGCTCAACAAAACAGCCAGACTGTAAGTGACCCGGTTGAGAACCTCCGACAGTCAAACGAGCACCCTGCTCGGTACCTGTTTTTATATACCCGACAATACGTTCGAGCTGAGCATCATCGACAATAGCGCCAACATTTGTCTCAGGATCTAAAGGATGGCCCGGCTTCCATTGCGCGACTTGCTCACGCACTTTTGCCATAAACTCGTCCGCAATTGAGTCTTCGACCAACAGTCGTGAACCTGCGGTACACACTTCACCTTGGTTATAACAAATCGCCCCCGCGGCTGCCGCAGCGGCTTCGTCTAAATCTGGCGCATCGGCAAACACTACGTTTGGTGACTTGCCGCCGGCTTCGCTAAATACACGCTTCATGTTCGACTCGCCAGCCAAAATCATAAGCTGCTTTGCAACGCCCGTAGAACCGGTAAATGCCAAGGTATCAACATCCATATGCAAAGCTAAGGCTTTACCTACCGTATGTCCAAAACCAGGTAATACATTGAAAACACCGTCAGGAATCCCTGCTTCTTTTGCAAGACCCGCTAAACGAATTGCCGTTAGCGGCGATTTTTCAGACGGCTTCAGAATAACCGAGTTACCCATTGCCAATGCCGGCGCGATTTTCCATGATGCCATGAGCATCGGAAAATTCCACGGCACAATTGCAGCCACAACACCCGAAGCCTCGCGTGTTACAAGACCCAACTGATTATCTGGCGTCGGTGCAATTTCGTCGTAAATTTTATCGATCGCTTCTGCCGTCCAACGCAATGAACGAATAGTTCCGCTCAAGTCATCGTTCAAGGCATCATTGATCGGTTTACCCATATCTAAGGTTTCAAGCAGCGCAAGCTCTTCACCATTTGCTTCAACTAAATCAGCAAAGCGAAGCAAAATTGTTTTACGCTCAGCCGGCGCTAAACCAGACCATACTTTCGAATCGAATGCAGCACGCGCTACCTCAACCGCTTTATTGGCATCGGCTAACTTACATGACGCTACTTGCGCCAGAGGTTTACGATCAATTGGACTAACACAATCGAAGGTGTCGCCATCCGCTGCGTCTTGATATGCGCCCGCTATAAACGCTCTTGCTTCAATTTGAAGTTCAGACGCTTTATCTTGCCAATAACTAAATGATCTCGTTTGCACTGTTAAACCTCTTTATATGTAAAGCATTTCTATTCGCTAACTTTACTCTATTGCTATTCATAATTTCAATATATTGCACACTTTTTAAATGTAACAATTGGTTTTACTGACATTTTAAAATACACCTACACCCAATCTATCACTGGTCTATACTCAATTTAAGGACAGTGATTTACGCATTTTTTCAGTCCATCACAAATATAGGCTTGATGTTTTATTTTTTTTACATAAACTTGGCTCTATTATGTTCAATAAATCAAACGGCCAGTACTAAACTTGCCCGCTATAGAGAGAATCGTCATGTCAGAGCAAAATAAATCGCTTGATGCCTTTTGGATGCCCTTTACTGCTAACCGCCAGTTCAAATCTGAACCGCGCCTGCTTGTTTCGGCAGAAGGCATGCATTATCAAAGTGAAGACGGTCGCGCAATTTTAGATGGTACTGCGGGTCTTTGGTGCACAAACGCTGGTCACGGCCGCAAACAAATCACTGATGCAGTATCCGCGCAGATTCATAAGTTGGACTTCGCGCCTACTTTTCAAATGTCTCACCCCTTGCCGCATGAGTTAGCAAACAGATTAATCAAGCACACGCCCGACACAATGAACCATGTGTTCTTCACCAACTCGGGTTCTGAGTCTGTCGATACTGCACTGAAGATTGCAATCGCCTATCATCGGGCTAAAGGCAATCACAGTAAAACACGCTTGATTGGTCGTGAGAAAGGGTATCACGGCACTAACTTTGGCGGCATTTCGGTTGGCGGCCTAGGCAATAACCGACGCGCCTTTGGCAGTTTGCTTCCGGGTGTTGACCACCTTAAGCACGCATGGCTGCCGGGTAGCGAATTCACAAAAGGCCAACCAGAAAAAGGCGCTGAGCTTGCTGATGAATTAAACGACATGATTCTTCTTCACGGCGCTGAGAATATCGCAGCCGTCATTGTTGAACCCGTCGTGGGTAGTGGTGGCGTTTGGATGCCACCAGAAGGCTATCTGAAACGTCTTCGCGCGTTAACAGAAGCAAATGACATCGTTCTTATTTTTGACGAAGTCATTACAGGTTATGGTCGTATAGGACACGCCTTTGCCGCTAACCGTTTTGACGTCACACCAGATATCATGACCACAGCAAAAGGCTTGACGAACGGTGCAATCCCAATGGGCGCAGTCTTCGTACAAGACAAAATACATGATGCGTTCATGCAAGGCCCAGAAGAAATAATCGAGCTGTTCCACGGCTACACATACTCTGGTCACCCTGTTGCGGCAGCGGCGGCTCTAGCGACACTCGATATTTATGAAGGCGAAAAGCTATTTGAAAAAGCACTCGACCTAGAGTCATACTGGGCGGAGTCTTTGCATAGTTTGAAAGAATTTGATGTAGTGAAAGATATTCGGAACCTTGGTTTGGTTGGCGCGGTCGAATTTAAGCCCAGCGCGAAAGCCGGTGAGCGAGGATTTAAAGTTTTTCACGAATGTTTCTGGAAGCATAACGCGCTGGTTCGCTGCACGGCCGACACTATAGCCATGTCTCCACCATTGATCATTTCAACAGATCAGATCGATGAGTTGATGAACGCAATGCGACAAGCAATCAAGTCACTGTATTAAAAATTAGTTTTACGAATCTATTAGGATAACCATGAATCAGATTAATCATTACGTAAACGGCAACACCACAGGTTCAAGTGAAAGAAAAGGACCGATCTACAATCCTGCGCTAGGCGAAGTGATTGCTGAAGTATCCTTAGCCTCAGCTGCAGAAACAGAAGCTGCCATTGCAAATGCTAAAGAAACGTTTGTTTCTTGGTCACAAACTACGCCGCTAAGCCGCTCGCGTATTCTCTTTAAGTTTAAAGCGATTCTTGAAGAACGCATGGACGAACTTGCCGCAGCCATCACAAGTGAGCACGGGAAAGTATATGAAGATGCCCTTGGCGAAATTGTTCGTGGTATGGAAGTTGTCGAGTTTGCATGTGGTATTCCGTCAGCCCTAAAAGGTGAGTTCACAGAGCAAGTAGGTCGCGGTATCGACGCATGGTCAACAAGCCAGCCTTTGGGTGTTGTTGCAGGCATTACGCCTTTCAACTTCCCTGCGATGGTGCCAATGTGGATGTGGCCTGTTGCAATCGCGTGTGGCAACACCTGTGTCATGAAACCTTCTGAGAAAAACCCGACTTCTAGCATGCTAATGGCGGCTTGGATGAAAGAAGCAGGACTTCCAGACGGCGTATTAAACATTGTAAATGGCGATAAAGAAGCCGTTGACGTTTTACTAAGACACCCAGATGTTAAAGCTGTCAGCTTTGTTGGCTCAACACCCATTGCTGAATATATTTACTCAACCGCAAGTGCCCACGGTAAACGTGTTCAGGCACTAGGTGGCGCAAAAAATCACATGATCGTAATGCCTGATGCCGATATAGACGGTGCAGTAAACGCCTTAATGGGCGCGGCTTATGGCTCCGCAGGCGAGCGTTGCATGGCAATCTCTGTTGCGCTTGCAGTGGGCGATATTGCAGACAGCCTAGTTGAGAAGCTTAGTGCAAAAACAAAAGTACTTAAAATTGGTAATGGCGTAAATAAAGGTCTTGATATGGGCCCTCTTATTTCAAAAGAACACCTAGCTAAAGTAAGTGGCTATGTTAATAAAGGCGTAGAAGAAGGCGCTACATTAGTTGTAGATGGTCGCGGGCATACGGTAGATGGCGCCGAAAATGGTTATTTCATCGGTGGCTGCTTGTTCGATAACGTCACGACCGATATGACTATCTATCAAGAAGAAATTTTTGGCCCAGTACTCTGTGTTGTTCGTGTTCCAGATTATGCGACAGCAGTTCAAATGATCAACGATCACGAGTACGGCAACGGTACGTCAATCTACACTCGCAGCGGCGGTGTCGCGCGTCAATTCACACACGATGTGCAAGTAGGTATGGTTGGCGTCAACGTGCCAATCCCAGTTCCTATGGCCTTCCATTCTTTTGGTGGTTGGAAGCGCTCTCTATTCGGTGGAAGCCACATGCACGGCCCAGAAGGTGTGAAGTTTTATACCAAGCGTAAAGCTGTAACCGCTCGGTGGCCGGAAGGTGACCTAGGTGCTGAGTTCGTGATGCCAACAATGAAGTAAACCTTATAAGCCCGGCAAATGCCGGGCTTATAGATGGAGCAAAATCTAAATGCTAGTAACAGACATAAAATTTGTCTCTGAAGGCGAACCCAAAGAAACGTATCTTCCAGCGGAAGAAAAGATTATTAGCGGAGCGCCAGAGCAAAACCTCTGGAATAATTACTCATCTGGCGATGACAAGTTCCACGTTGGCATCTGGGATTCTAAAGCAGGTAAGTGGAAGGTGAGCTATACCGAACACGAGTACTGCCTAATTTTAGAAGGTGATTCCATCATTCACGACCAAGACGGTACTACGTTGCATGTAAAAGCCGGCGATCAGTTTGTTATTCCCGCTGGCTTCAGCGGCGACTGGGAAGTACCAAGCTATTGTAAAAAGACTTACGTCATTTATGAGGCCTAATCATTATGGTAACCCGCACTGAACATACCGGCTCTTACTATGCCGATTCACGTAACGATAAAAATGACCGTCCTGCGCTGCAAGAAAACATTGAAGCTGATGTTTGTATTATAGGTGCGGGTTTTACCGGCATGTCTAGCGCGCTGCACTTATCGGAAGCTGGATTTAAAGTAGTTGTGTTAGAAGCGGCACGCATGGGTTTTGGCGCAAGTGGGCGCAATGGTGGGCAATTAATAAATAGTTATTCCCGTGATATTGATGTCATCACTCGACGTTACGGTGCCGAAAAAGGCAAAATGCTTGGCGACATGGCATTCGAAGGTGCAAACATTATTCGCGAACGCATCGAGAAATACTCTATTGATTGCGACTATAAAGAAGGCGGAATCTTTGCTGCGTTTAACCCCAAGCAAATGGGGCACCTAGAAGGCCAGAAAAAGCTTTGGGAAAGCCTAGGTAACGACAAGCTTGAGCTATTGGATAGCTCACGTATTCAAAAAGAAATAAGCACTGACGCCTATGTTGGTGGGCTTCTTGACCGCAGTGGCGGCCACATGCACCCTCTCAACTTACTTTTAGGTGAAGCAAAAGCATTCGAAGGCTTAGGTGGACAAATTTACGAAGACTCAAAAGTTATTCGTATAGATCGCTTATCAAAGCCTGTGGTACATACTGAACAAGGCTCTGTGACGAGCAACTATTTATTGATCGCAGGCAACGCCTACTTGGGTGGACTCGTTCCTGAACTTGCTAGCAAAACGATGCCTTGCGGTACACAAATTGTGACCACTGAAGTGCTATCAGAAGACCTTCAAAAGTCTCTCATTGCAAATCAACACTGTGTAGAAGACTGCAACTATAAGCTTGATTACTATCGTATGACGGGCGACGGGCGCTTGTTGTTTGGTGGTGGTGTTACGTATGGCGGCGGCGACCCAGACTCCATCGAGCGCTTTCTACGACCACATATCGAACGAGTATTTCCACAACTTAAGAATGTGAAGCTTGATTACTCGTGGGGGGGCGATTTCTTATTAACGATGAGCCGCTTGCCACAGTTTGGAAAACTAAACGACACGATCTACTACGCTCAAGGCTATAGCGGTCATGGGGTGACCACTACGCACCTTGCTGGAAAGCTTATTGCGGAAGCATTGAAAGGATCAGCAGAACGCTTTGATGCTTTCTCTACCCTCAAGCATATGCCTTTCCCCGGTGGGCAAATGTTCCGAGTGCCTTACACTGCTATCGGCGCTGTATATTATGGTTTACGCGATAAACTAGGAATATAACAGCACATCCACCGAACTAAAACAGGACCATCATGTCGCCCTGTTTTAGTTTGCTTATATTCAGCTAATAAGCGAAATGCCATCTAGCTCCGTCACCGTTTTTGCATCAGCTCGTTCAATTATTTTCACTAAGGCCGACTGAATCGTTTCATCTTCTCGGGCATTCTCTTTACTCAAAAACTTTTGCTCTTGCGGCTCAGCGCCCTCTTCTAAAATAAATGAGATAACCACTTCTGTCGCTAAGTCTGTAGTATTTCCGAAGTACTGAAGAGAAATTTGAGGGTATCCATTGAAACCTTTCTTAACCTGCTTTGCTATGCGTTTTCGTGCTTTATCTACGTTCATTGATGAGTCCCTTTGCGTAATTCTTACCAAGCCAGTTCAGCGCCATCGTAGTTCCAAAATTTGGCCGAATCTTCTAGCGTAAAATTTATAATAGTGTCAGCCAGTCCATTGCAGCTTTCTGCAACATCTATATCCGCATCCGCGCCGCCCATATCGGTTCTGACCCAGCCAGGATGCATCAAATACACACCGACATTTTTTGGTCTCAACTCTAAAGCTAAACACTGCATAGCCTTATTAACAGCTGCCTTAGAACTTCTATAGGCGATTGCATCATGACCGTCATATCCGCCGTCTGTTAGTGAACCAAGAATACTAGATATCGTAACGATTTTTCCGGCCGTACGGCCCAATAAATTAGGCAGAAAGGCAAGTGCTAGCCTCATAGGAGCAATGGTATTAACCTCCAAGGTGTTCTGCCATTCGCCGAAATCTAGATTATCGTACTCTTGTTTATCGCCCCCCAAAACGCCCGCATTGTTTATAAGAATATCTAAAGGACGTCCCGCCAATATTTTCTTTAAGTCGTCTACTGACTGACTGTCAGTCACTTCTAAAAAATGTACTTCTACATTTTTTCCTAAACCAGCTGCCAAGCCTTCGACGGCCTCTTTAGCAGGGCTACTTCGAACCGTTCCTATTACCTGATAATCTCGGCGCAAAAACTCTTCTGCTAGCTTAAGACCAATACCTCTTCCGGCACCTGTAATTAAAACAGTTTCCATACAGTTCCCTGAGTTTTCTGTTAAACGCTTTGCAAACAACGCTAGCAATCTTTTTTCACGACGGTAACCGTGCATTCAGGGTCACCGAACGAATCGTAGCTTACGTAACAGCCATTGGGGGTCGCTGGCCCAGTGCCTTGAATATCATAACCAACTCGGGTGTATTGGTTGCTAATAATCGTAGCAAGTCCGCCAGACTCACTCAGACCAATATGGTCAGACATACTTAGCGCATCTGCTAGCTCTGCCCTACTTTCTGGGCATAAATTTCGCCAATCTACCTCTGAGCGCCCGGCCTCAGTTTCCACGATATAAACAGACTGATCTGCAGGGTTGGCTGAGGTAACCGACAAACCATTAACATAGGCTTTACTGCGTACAACACTAATTGTAGAGCGCATCGCACCGGCAATACCCTCTAAAGTAGCAACACGAGCAGTACTCGAAAGGTCACTAAATTTAGGTAAGGCAAACGCTGCCAACACACCCAGAATAACAATTACCATGACTAACTCAATAATCGTAAAACCCGATTGAGCTTTTACACGATACTGAGGACAACTTTTGAATATCAGAACCAACACTCTCTAAAATAAAATTTTTTTTGTAAAAGACATTAACGACTGGCGCGAACACAACTATAGACAAGACAAGTTGTTACACCGTTAAAAAGAACGAATTATTTCGTTGCCATGTTCACAGCCGCCTCCGCATGAACCCGTGTTGTATCTAGTAGCGGTACATGGGTATCCGCCTGATTGACTAACATTCCAATTTCGGTACAACCAAGTATCACAGCCTCAGCTCCCTTCGCAGCCAAGTCTTCTATGATCGCGAGATAAGCGGCCTTAGAAGCAGAGTCAATAAGACCCAAGCAGAGCTCATTGTAAATAACCTGATGGATGACTGCCTTGTCTTCTTGGGTTGGAACCAAAACCTCTAAGCCAAAATGGCTTGCCAATCTTCCCTTGTAGAAGTCTTGATCCATCGTAAACATCGTTCCCAGCAAACCAACCTTTCTCACACCCTGAGAAACGAGAACAGCTGCCGTTGCATCAGCAATGTGAAGTAAAGGTATCTTTATTGCTGCTTCAATTTCAGGCGCAACCTTGTGCATGGTATTGGTACAGATAACAAGAAAATCAGCGCCGGCCGCTTCAACGCTTTTTGCTGCGCCAATTAATATTTTGGACGTGCCTTCCCAGTCACCAGCATGCTGAAACTGCTCAATAGGATCGAAGTCCACACTATACATAGCAATTTTCGCCGAATGTAAGCCACCCAACCTTTTCTTTACGCCTTCATTTATCTCACGATAATAGGCCACGGTACTTTCCCAACTCATACCACCTAGTAAACCAATTGTTTTCATCCGCGCAAAACTGCCTTATCAGCCAAAAATAAGAGAGAACCCAAGCAGCATCGGTGTGAAGATTGCTGCCACTACATTCGCGCCTAAATAAGCCGGAAATTCACCTATATTTGAAGAATACTTAATTGCACCAACCAATGAAAATAACGAAAATACCACGGGAATTAGCGCAATGCTGCTCAGTCTAGGCAAATGCCCAGCGGCAATCAAAAAAACAATCAAGGAATACGCGGCAAATGCAAAAACACCATAAACGATATGGCTTTTGCGCAAGCCAAAAGCAATTGGAAAAGTATTTCGACCGACACTAGCATCCGCTTTTATATCTGGGTATTGATTTAACAAGAGGAGATTATTGATTAGAAAAAACGGGGGAATTGATACTAGCCAAGCAATTGGTGCATATCCTCCAGTGAGCACTATATGTGTGCCAACAACCATAAGCACGCCAAACCCTGCGCCCGGAGCAACTAGACACAAAAAGGGCGCCCGATTAAGCCATTGGGTATAGGTGATTATTATTAGCACACCAATTATCCCGACTGGCAGCAACTGCAAGCCAACATCAACGATAAAAAAGGTTCCAATACCGATAGTAATTAACAATGACACTACGCCGACCATTAAGACTATATTTGCCATTTCAGGCGCACCCGGCAGTCCGCCACTTCCGCCACTAAAGGCTGTTTTCTTCGTTGTAAAATCAAGCCCGCTTTTAAAATCGTAGTATTCATTCAGCGTGTTAACACTTATGTGAGCGGATGTTGCGCCGAGCAATACCAGCATAAACACTAAGTAGTTGACACTAGGCTGACTGATAAGAGAAACGCTCAAACCTAGAAATACGCAAATAGGCGTTAACACAAGGAATGATGGCCGCAAAGTTTGAAATACTGCGCTTAATGGCATCACTGTCTACTCCAAAATATAAGAATATACGTCTGTCGAAATGGCATTTGGTTACGCCAAATAGTCGCTAAAACTTCTCTATTTATTTATACCGATATCACCCTTCAATGATTTTTTATGCATACTCGCAAGTGTTAGACCCAAGACAGCTATAATGAAAAATAAGAACAGCAATAAGGCTTCACTTTCATTAAGTCTAAACGAGCCGCCAACAGTTGCTGCCAGCAAGCCTAATAAAACGGCACAAATAGATAGAATAGCAAGCAAACCGGCTAGGCCGGCACCTGCCCCTTGAAGACTTGGGATAAATTGACTTACTCCAACAAAGGCGCCTGTAGCAATGATGACCCAAAACCAAATTCCAGCGCCCATGATGCTATTGGACACAGTTGCCGTTGCGAAACACGTAATGGCAAAAACGACAGCAAAAACAATATTCATCTAGGATCACCCATTAAGAACGATAAAAAACTATACAGCTGCGCGCCGGAATACGGCCTAAACAACACAAGCCTCAAAATAACACCGCCTCTTAAACCGCTAACTATTTAATACGCGCCCTGTGAATAGGTTAGCTCATAACTATGGGAGTACACTTCAAAAATAAGACCAAACGGGTCTTCAACGTAGCACATCTTGTAAGGCTTCTCGCCAGGATAATATTCACGAATTGGCATACGTTGCTTACCACCATGTTTCACAATCTTTGCCACTAAACCTTCAATATCAGGGTCTTGGACACAAAAGTGAAAGGTGCTTGTCTTCCAGTATTCAAAGTCTTTAGGCGTTTCATTATTCTTAAATTCGAACATTTCAACGCCGATCTTGTCACCTGTCGACATATGCGCAATCTTGAACGAGCCCCAGCCTTTGCCGAAAACATCAATGCACATCTGACCTATCGGGGTGTCGGATTCTTCAGTAATAACCGTAGGCTCCATGATGTGGTACCAACCCATCACCTCACTATAGAATTTAGCCGCTTTCTCAACGTCAGGTACTGAAATGCCAATATGTGAGAACGTTCTAGGATATGTGCTCATAACAGTTCCTCTATTTAATAGTGAGTGCTGTGCGCAAATTAATGATGATGCCCGTCTTTTTTCTTCTCATGAGTAAATTCAGGAAATTCATGACGTGCATACTCGCTATGACACCCGACGCACGACTCAAGCAACTTTGAGTAATAAAAGCTCACCAATTCGGTGTGCCCTTTCTCACTAACATGCGAGAGCATCCCTGCATATTTATGAAATTGTTGGTCTTTCGATATAAACCCTTTTGAGAGTTTTTCATGAAGCTCATCTTTTTGGGTGTCAGTAATTTTCTGCTTCAGAATAAAGCTTTTCTCAATTTTACCTGCTATTTCAGAAACCTTATCAAGGTTGCCAGCAGCAAAGGCAGGAACAATATTTTGCATGCCTTCTTGAATCGCCAACATTTCTTGCTTCAGTAAGGCTCTCAACTCTGGCGATAAACTCCCTATGCTAGACTCTGAGTAGCTGTTAGAAGATACTCCAGTAATCAAGACAACCAGAAAAACCGCAATTATTTTATTCATAGTTTTAGTGTGATCCATAAGCCTTTTAACCGTTCTCAAAATGACACCGAATTGACGTATTCTGCCTTTAGTTTTTCCAATAGTTATTCGCTGCAGCGACAGTTTGAAAGTTAATCGCTATAACTTGCGACGATGCAATGAGACTATTAGCGTCTTCCCCATAGGCAGGTCTTAACTTCCCTCTAACCTCGTCTGATGGCTGAGTATACTTAACGCCCATTCTGGAAAGTTTTATTGCTAGTTCATAACCTTGCTGAGCATTTTCCGTGATCAAACTACTTAACCATTGTTCTGACATATTTAGGTCCTCTCTGTTTTAATAACATGCTGTGAGATTACTGCAATTATCTCTATGGGATTTTCGATACTAAGCCTCCTATTTCCCAAACTCAACAATAAGACCAAAGTTCAGAAAAAGAGTCACTTATTTTGTAATAACGAAGAGTAAGAAAAAGCTAAGAGAGGGGAAATATATTGGCGCCATACGAGGCTAGAATGAACTTACGATAATAGCCCAGCACTGAATAGTGCTGGGCTGATCAGTGAATGCTCACACGATCGAACTTAGTTTGTTCCTGGGTTTTTCTGAAGTTGCTCCAACACTTTATTCAGGTTGAAACTACCTGCTTCCTGTCGTGGTGGAAAATCTTTGTATGTCGCCAAGTGCGTAGCAACGTACTCAACCGCTGGAAGAATCAGATAAGCGCGATCAAAGCGCCACATACCATATCCATCAGCTTCGTGATCGGCACGTTCAAACGGGTCTCCTCGCATATCGAACAACTTAGGTAAGCGAAGCGTTACAAACGGCTCTTGCCAGACGTCAAAGCCATGTCCACGCTGCTCCATGAATACCATTTTCCAACGGTCATAACGCAGATTCGCTAGCTGGCCATCATCTGTCCAGTAGAAGAACTCCTTACGCGGGCCTTCTTCAACTTCTCCCTTGAAGTAAGGCAGCAAGTTATAACCATCTAAATGAACCTTATAGTTTCTGCCAATCGCCTTGTGGCCTTTGAGCAGCTTCTCTTTGATCTTAGGTTCGCCTGCGCCCGCTAAAAGCGTCGGTAACATGTCTTCATGTGAGAATACGTCGTTATAAACTGTTCCTGGTTTAATCACGCCCGGCCATTTAATCAACGTTGGTACGCGATAACCGCCATCCCAATTCGAGTTCTTCTCGTTTCTGAACGGAGACATACCACCATCAGGCCACGTAAATATTTCAGCGCCGTTGTCGGTGGAATACATGACGATGGTATTGTCTGCGATTTTCAACTCATCGAGTTTATCCAGCAATTGCCCAACCATACCATCGTGCTCAGCCATACCATCCGCATAAATACCCAGTCCAGTAACGCCTTCCGACTCAGGCTTCAAATGGGTGTTTACGTGCATGCGAGTGGAATTCCACCATAGGAAAAATGGCTTTTTCGCTTTAACCGCGCGATCCATAAAATCAAGCGCGCCGGCCGTCACTTCTTCGTCAACGGTTTCCATTCGTTTCTTCGAGAGTGGTCCCGTGTCTTCGATTTTGCCATCAGCGCTCGACTTTATAACGCCTCGAGGACCATACTTTTTCTTGAATTCTGCACTTTTCGGATAATCTGGACTCTCTGGCTCTTCCTCAGCATTTAGGTGATAAAGGTTACCGAAAAACTCATCAAAACCATGGTTAGTCGGAAGGTGTTCATCAAGATCGCCCAAATGATTTTTGCCGTATTGCGCCGTCATATAGCCGTAGTTTTTGAGAAGCCCAGCGATCGTTGGGTCCTTTTCTGAAAGACCTTCTTTAGCACCAGGCAGACCAACCTTTAAAAGGCCTGTACGAAAAGGGCTTTGTCCCGTCAAAAATGCTGCGCGCCCAGCTGTGCAGCTCTGCTGACCGTACCAATCAGTAAATAGTGCGCCTTCGCTCGCAATACTATCTATGTTTGGGGTTCTGTAACCCATCATGCCGCGATTATAAGCGCTTGGATTGAACCAACCGATATCATCGCCCCAAATCATCAAAATATTTGGCTTGTCGTTCGCTGCAACGGCAATAGACGCGAAAAATAGCGCTGAAACAATGCTCAGCGACCTTAGATATTTAACCATATAAACCCCACCTAGGTGTTTTGCTCGATTTTATTCGGATGCTAGGTACAAATTCGAGTGATGAACAAGTACTGAACCTCTCAATTAGAGTAGTCAATCGGGAGAGCAGCCACAAGCCGCCCAAACGATAAAACGCAATAAAACGCACGAACTAAAGACTCTAAAGTGGCTTATCACGCACTTGCTAAATGACAACACCAGACTTGAAAATACTAACCAGTAGACAAAAAAAGAGCCATAAAGGCCCTTTAGACTATTTTATTGACGCAGTGCCTAGACCACCGGTAACAACAATTCGTATTCAAGCGCCGTGACTTGGCTTTCGAACAAATAAACATTGCTCCACTTAACCGCTTTATACACATCTACCAATTGCTCGCCAAACCACTCTTGAACCCTTGTATCAGATTCCATCGCACGTAAAGAGTCGCGTTGGTTATCCGGCACATCCGGAGCATTGGTATCGTAGGCATTTCCAGTAGAAGGTTCTGGTGCCGTCATTTTGTTTTCGAGGCCCTCGACAATACCAGCCAATAATGCGGTGACAGCAAAATAAGGGTTAGCATCTGCACCCGGCATACGGTTTTCAATTCGCGCGGCTTTGCGGCTTCCTGATGGAATACGCATTGCAACAGTTCGGTTGTCGTATCCCCAGGTAAGTTTGGTCGGTGCAAACGATCCAGGTGCTAAGCGACGATAACTATTTACCGTTGGGCAACAAAAAGCCTGTGTTGATTTTGCCATGTCTAGCAAGCCAGCTACAGCATGGCGGAGCAACTCGTTGTCTGTTGGATTCGTTGACTCGAAAGCGTTGTCGCCATCCGCGTCCGTTAAGCTCATGTGCATGTGCAAGCCGCTACCAGACTCTTTCGCATAAGGCTTAGCCATAAATGTGGCATGCATGCCGTGTTTACGAGCAATGTTTGTAATAACACGTTTTAACAACACCGCGTCATCGGTGGCTTTCATTATATCGTTACTGTAATCGAGATTTACTTCAAACTGACCCGGCGCGTATTCTGCAATCACAGCATCGGCAGGCACTCCTTGCGACCTTGCGGCTTCAATAACGTCACGAATAAAGAAGTCGTAATCGTCTAGGTCTAACATTGAATAAACTTGTGTTGAACTCATTCGCTGGCCAGAAACCGGAGAAACGGGCGGCTGCAAGGCACCGTCTGCTGTGCGTTCTTGGTCTATCAAATAGAACTCAAGTTCGAGCGCAATACCTGGTTTAAAGCCTAAGCGGTCAAAACGATTAACGGCTCGCTGCAAAACATTTCTCGGGTAGATAGTAAGGGGGTCACCATTAACTTCGTACATTGAGCAAAGCGCTTGAGCTCTGTCAGCACCCTCGTGCCAAGGCACTAAACATAGTGTTCCCGGAATAGGCTTACAAATACGGTCAGCATCGCCTGTGGCCATGCCTAACTTAGTTTCAAAAACGGTTTCGCCGGTCGCATCTAGACCCAGAACAGATTGTGGCAAGCAAAACCCTTTGTCGTATACTTTTTCTAGCAAAGAGCGTTCGACACGCTTACCTCTAACAATTCCGTCTAAGTCTACAACGAGTAATTCAACGGTTGTTACTTGGGGGTGTTTAGCGAGAAACGCGTTTACTTCTGTCAATTCTTGGCTCATTTTCCGACTCATATAATTTTTTAAACTTGCTTACTAGAAAGCTCGACTAGTGGTGTCAGTTTACTCAAAGAAACTCCGTACGCTTTTGCATAAGCAAGCGTATCTCGCCTTCAATAATGTTAATTGTATTGAACAGAGTATAAATTATATTGAACATTGTTCAATATCTCTTCTAGTCAAAGTGTGTGATATATTTTATGCTTATGTTGCATAAGTTATACACGCAAGCGCGTTTAGATTGTAATTCGTGGGATACGCCAGTTTGTAATTGTTTTCGAGAAAAGTACTCTGACAAAGAGGAAAATTACTGACGAGCACACTATGCTTAGGTCTTAAGCGCTGGGTGTCTTACGCTAACAATAGACACACACAATATAAATTTTACATGAGGTCTTTGATGACGCATTTGCGAGTAAATCAAAGAGGATTAGTATGAAGAACATCGAGCAATGGCTCAAGAAGCACAATATCACTGAAGTCGAATGTATCACGCCTGATCATACCGGCATCGCTCGTGGCAAAATTATGCCTACTGAAAAATTTATCAGTGAGGGGGGCATTCGTCTTCCTGAAAGCGTAATGCTGCAAACAGCGACTGGCGATTATCCGCATGACGAGTTGTATTACAGTCTTCTAGATCCTGCTGACATCGATATGATTTTGAAACCCGATGAAGGCGCAATGTTTTTAGTGCCTTGGGCCTTAGAGCCGTCTGCTCAGATTATTCATGACTGCTATGACAGCATGGGCAATGAAATCACTTTATCGCCGCGTACAGTATTGAAACGCGTACTTAAGTTATATGAAGACAAAGGATGGCAGCCGATTGTTGCGCCTGAAGTTGAATTCTATTTAACAAAGCGATGCACCGACCCCGATTTACCTCTTGAGCCGCCAATTGGTCGTTCAGGCAGACAAGAAAGTGGCAGACAATCATTCAGCATTGATGCCGCAAACGAATTCGACCCCATCATGGAAGACGTCTACGATTGGTGCGAAAAAATGCACATAGACATCGACACGCTAATTCATGAAGAAGGCCCTGCCCAGTTGGAGTTTAACTTTCGTCATGGCGACGCGCTACAACTGGCTGATCAAGTGTTTATATTTAAACGTACCGTGCGTGAAGCCGCTTTGAAACATAATATAGACGCCACGTTCATGGCGAAGCCTATTGCTAACGAGCCTGGCAGTGCAATGCACGTGCATCAATCGGTTGTAGATAAAGCGACTGGCAAAAACATTTTCTCTAATGAAGACGGATTAGCGTCTCAAACTTTCTACCAGTACATTGCCGGTCTTCAGACATATATCCCGAAGATCATGCCAATATTTGCGCCTAACGTTAATAGCTATCGCAGATACTTGCCGGGTGCTGATGGGAATGCACCCGTCAATTTGGAATGGGGTGAAGAAAACCGAACGGTCGGCTTGCGCGTACCTCAGTCTAACCCTGCTGGGAGACGCGTCGAAAACCGTCTACCAGGTGCTGATACCAACCCTTATTTAGTGCTTGCTGGTAACTTGTTGTGTGGTTATTTGGGTATAGTAAATGAACTCACTCCAAGAAAACCCGTCACCGGTCGTCATGGTGAGGAAGCAGAAGGAGAGTTGCCATTTAACCTAGAGGCCGCTCTTGAAGCCATGTCTGAATGTGAAGAAATCAAAGAGATTTTGGGCTCGGACTTTATTGAAGGCTTTATTGGCACACGACAAGCAGAGTATGAAGGCTTTAAACGTGTGATTAGCTCATGGGAACGAGAGTTCTTGCTGTCTTCCGTATAAGTATTTGAGGTTTAACTATGGCAGATGATTTCGACCAGTATGATGCGGGTGACTTAGCGTTCACTCGAGAGTCCCCATACGGTTCACAAATAGAGGCTATCTATGCAGGTGCGACGTCTTTCTTGCGTCGCACCTATTCGAAAAATCTTGAAGGTGTTGATGTTGCAGTTGTGGGAATTCCCTACGACTTAGCAACATCAAATCGTCCAGGTGCTCGATTTGGACCTCGTGCTGTACGAACAGCCTCTACTAACTTAGCTTGGGCCTCTCCTTGGCCTTGGAACTTTGATCCCTTTAAACGATTACACGTTATCGATTATGGCGATTGTGTGTTTGACCCAGGTCGCCCAGAATCGGTGCCAAAAGAGATCGAAGCATGTATCGCAAAGATTCGTGACGCAGGTGTGACCCCTTTAACAATCGGGGGTGATCATTTTGTCACCTACCCTGTTGTTAAAGCATTAAGTCAAAAATACGGAGCAATTTCGCTCATCCACTTTGATGCACATAGCGATACTTGGACGGACGAAGAAGGTCGTATTGATCACGGCACAATGTTTTATCATGCCGCAAAACAAGGTCTAGTCGATCCTGAAAAATCGATTCAGCTTGGTATGAGAACCGTTAATAAAGATACGCACGGGTACAATGTCTTTGATGCGAACTGGTTGCACGAACATGGCGCTGCCAAAGCGATTGAGAAAATAAAACAAATTGTTGGCGAGCGACCTTGCTACCTGACTTTTGATGTTGATTTCTTAGACCCGAGCTTTGCACCAGGAACAGGAACACCTGTATGTGGCGGTTTTTCAACGCATGATGCGATCAAGATTATCAGCGGTCTTGCTGGTATTAATCTAATTGGCTGTGATGTGGTAGAAGTCGCACCACCGTATGACCATGCGGAAGTAACCGCGTTAGCGGGCGCTACGATAGCAACTAATCTTCTCTGCTTGCTTGCATCTGGGCATTCAGAAAAAATCTAAGCACGGCGCACCTTCAGGTGCGTCGTATCTTTTACTTGCTCCATCACCACTAAACTCGTTGACTCCTGTACGCCTGGTAAAGACAGCAAGGTATCACCTAAAAATTTGCGATACGCATCCATGTCAGCAACCCGAGCTTTAATTAAGTAGTCGAAACTTCCAGACACTAAGAAGCACTCTTGTACTTGATCTAAAGCAATAGCGGCTTCGCTAAACTCATCAAAGATGTCTTGTGAGGTGCGTACTAAACGAATTTGTACAATAACGACTAGGTTGCTGTGCAGATACTCAGGGTTCAGCAAAGCAGTATAACCTTTGATAATACCCTCTTTCTCCATGCGTTTGACGCGCTCCATACAGGGGCTCGTTGTTAGTCCTACCCGACGAGCCAATTCGGCATAACTGATACGTCCATCTTTCTGCAAGATCTCTAGGATATTTGCATCAATTCGGCTTAGCGCCTTCTCAGATTTCATAGCGGTACCTAAAGGTATATTTGTGTAACAGATAAAACAATACAGAACATTATTCTGCATAATTGTAAATTATAAGCAATATCTTCTTTTTATTTTGTATAAATCTGATTAATACGCAAATTATTCTGGTTTCTCTGTCTTATGATTCATTCATAGCAAAAACACTTGAAAGAATGTATTTATCGGAGAGTCACTATGTTGATTGGCGTACCAAAAGAAATTAAAAATCATGAATATCGTATCGGCCTTACACCTGCTGGCGTTAAAGAGTTAGTTGCAAATGGCCATAGCGTGATGGTGCAACAAAATGGCGGCGCTGGCATCGGTATTTCAGACGACGATTACCAGACTGCAGGCGCGGAAATAGTTGCCGAAGCAAGTGAGATATTCAGCCGTGCAGAAATGATTATCAAGGTAAAAGAACCTCAGCCAAATGAATGTAAGATGCTGAGAGAAGACCAGATTCTGTTTACCTACTTGCACCTCGCTCCAGACCCAACCCAAACCGAGCTTTTGGTCTCTTCAGGTGTGACTGCAGTTGCTTATGAAACAGTAACAGACGCTAAGGGTGGCTTGCCTCTACTAGCGCCAATGAGCGAAGTAGCTGGCCGAATGGCGATTCAGGCTGGTGCGCATTCCCTTGAAAAAGCGCAAGGCGGTAATGGCATGCTATTAGGCGGTGTTCCGGGCGTTTCTCCGGCAAATGTCGTGGTCATTGGTGGTGGTGTGGTTGGTCTAAATGCTGCCCGCATGGCAGCTGGAATGGGCGCTGACGTAACAATTCTAGACCGCAGTCTTGACCGCTTGAAGCAGATCGATGATATGTTCGGCCCACAAATTAAAACGCTTTACAGCACACTTGATGCGATTGAGCAGCAAGTAACGACAGCAGACTTAGTGGTTGGTGCCGTGCTTATCCCTGGCGCCGCAGCACCAAAATTAGTAACACGCGAAATGCTAAGCACGATGAAGAAAGGTGCCGTGCTTGTTGACGTAGCGATCGATCAAGGCGGTTGTTTCGAAACAGCGAAAGCGACGACCCACGCAGAACCAACTTATGAAGTGGATGGCATTGTGCATTACTGTGTTGCGAACATGCCGGGTGGTGTTGCTCGAACGTCTACCTTCGCACTTACAAATGCAACGCTACCTTATGCTGTTCAGCTTGCGAATAAAGGAACTCAAGCCTTGTTAGACAACCCTCATTTGCTCGACGGTCTAAACGTCCACAAAGGGCTAGTAACGAATAAGCCGGTTTGTGATGCGCTACCTTATGACTATAAAGATCCGCGAGACGCACTAGCAAGTTAAGGCCCATAGATCTGGGCGAATGCCTTTTGTTCTCGTATATCAGCCGCTGCCTAAACCGCAGCGGCTTTTTATTAGTAAATGCGTGTTGCTTGCTTGCGTCTTAGTAAAGAAGCAGACAAACTATCCGTAAAATATATTTTACATAAATGGCAGGTCTTTCATGCAAACTCCAAGATGTGCGGCGTACTACAGTTCCACGGTTAATGAAGAAAGTGATTACCCCAAACTAGAAGGCAATGTTGAAGTAGATATTGCCATCGTTGGCGGGGGGTTTACCGGGATCAATACTGCATTAGAACTAGCTGAACGCGGCTATAGCGTAGCCGTTGTCGAAGCGAATAAAGTCGCTTGGGGTGCGACAGGTCGAAATGGTGGTCAGGTCACAGGTAGCCTTTCGGGCGACGAAGCCATGCGTAAAAACATGCGTAAGACATTAGGCTCTGAAGTAGACGACTTTATTTGGGGCCTAAGGTGGCGCGGTCACGACATTATTAAAAATCGTGTTGCTAAATACGGCATAAACTGTGATCTAAAATTCGGCCACCTTCATGCAGCGTATAAACCAAGCCATATGGCTGAGCTAGAAGCGAGCTACAACGAGGCACTTAAGCACGGCATGGGTGAACAGGTTTCCTTGCTTAGTAAAAGCGACATGCCTGATTACCTCGAAACAGATATTTATCACGGTGCGCTCTATAACCGGAAAAATATGCATCTTCATTCTTTGAATTTATGTTTAGGTGAAGCAGCAGCCGCGAGCAAGCTAGGCGTACAAATATTCGAACAGTCTCCCGTTGTAGACATAGAGCATGGTAATAGCCCTGCCGTGATAACAGCCGAAGGTCGTGTTAGTGCGAAGAAAGTGATGCTAGCCGGCAATGCATATCATCGCCTAGAACGCTCTAAGATGAGCGGCAAAATCTTTCCTGCCGCAGGTGGCATTATCGCCACAGAACAACTATCTGAAGACGTCGCGAACGCGCTTAATCCGAAAGACCTCGCGGTTTACGACTGTCGTTTCGTGCTTGACTACTATCGTTTAACAGCAGATCGGCGTGTGCTTTTCGGTGGCGGTGCGAATTATAGCGGAAAACCTTCGCGCGACATTGAGGCTGAGTTGCGCCCGGCACTCGAAAAAACGTTTCCTCGTTTACGTGGCGTTAAGGTAGATTTTCAGTGGAGCGGCATGATGGGAATCGTGATCAATCGGATTCCGCAATTAGGCCAGTTGAGCGACAACGTTTTTTATGCGCAAGGCTATTCTGGCCATGGTATTGCTAGCTCGCATATTGTAAGCGAGATTATGGCCGAAGCGATTAGTGGCCATATGAGCCAATTTGATATCTTCGCGGCCTGCCCTCATATCCGTGTTCCAGGTACTGAATGGTTGGGGAATCAATTTCTAGCACTAGGAATGTGGTACTACTTGATGCTTGAGAAGCTACGATAAGTTCACAGAATGTTAAGTCCTAAATTTTAGACTAAAAAAAACCCAGTTTTTAACTGGGTTTTTTGTTTCGTCTTATTGAAAGTTACTTACCGCTTTTAATCGCTGTCCACATACGCGAACCTTGACGATCAAATTTCGGCCCATAAACCGGGAAGGTAAACAACTTAGCTTCTACTTCTGGCGTAGGGTAGATCGTAGGATCAGATGTAATCTCTTCTTCGATCTGTTCTTTAGATGAAGGCACTGCATTTGGGTACCAAACATAGTTTGAGATTCCAGCAATGACGTCAGGACGGATGATGTAGTTCAAA
>JAWUYI010000105.1:0-28145 GCA_034110885.1 Oleiphilaceae bacterium | reverse complement strand
CCGCAGGATAACTCTCAGGTGCGCCTGCAGTTTTCCAGAAACTCTTAAACTCCCCACTTCCTACCAATGCCTCAGCTATAGAACGCCTTAGAGCTGCTTTCTTGATATCTGCAGCCTGATGAACCAATGCTGCCAGCTCGTCGCGACCTTCTTTTAGAAGCATATCAATGCACTTAGGTGCAAGGTCTAAGAAGCGCAGATCATAAATCAGTCTCTGCGAGTCACCCGCAACCTTGCCCAAGCTGGAATTAGCTTCAGCCACCAGAACCTGTAATTCACAACCATAGAGCGCGAGAAAATCCAGTAGATCTAGATTTTCTGAACTACCCGCGTTCTCTTGCGCGGCAGTATCGTCGACAACATTGTAGCTGGGATATTTGAGATAAGCAGGCATTGCCGCAGTGTCACCGATAGCTTGAAGACCGGTACTTTTAAGATCACTGTCATGAAGACCAATATTTTCAAAATCAGTCACGTCGAGAGGCTCTGCCGCGGATATATTCACAAATACCTTGTGCAGGCGTTCTTCATAGTTTTCAAAGCGCTTATCCAAACCCTGATCACTGCATGCAGCGAGCAACATTAGCGCTGCTAGAAAAAAAATACGTCTCAACACACTAGGCATGCTCATTCACAAAACAAACCACATTTCCTATGTCGCTAGCTCCGATACTGATCATAAGCAGGCGATCCAAGCCAAGCGCAACACCTGAGCAATCAGGAAAATTTGCAAGCGCAGACAACAAATTTTCATCCACTGCGACAACGTCGAGATCGAGTTTTTGACGCACTCGGTTATCGTGATAAAAACGTTTTCGCTGCTCATTGGCATCCGTCAGCTCGTCATAGGCATTGGCTATCTCGATACCATCGATATACAACTCTGCACGTTTCGCAACCAACTGCCCTTGTTCATCCAGCGCTGTTTTGGCTAACGATGCTTGCGATGCAGGGTAGTCTGTCAGAAAACACGGTACGGTTTTACCCAACTGCGGCTCGACACATACAGACAAGAGCAAATCTAAGTAAGCATCGCGATCCATCGGGTTATCGCTTGAGGTCTCAAAATGTGCCTTGTCAAACGCCAACTCTTGCAAGGTTTCTAAGCGCGCATTAAAAGGGTCAACACCAAGAAAATCGGTAAAGGCCTGACGATAAGTCAGAATTTCATATCCAGATCGGCCGCATACTGCCTCGACCAAATCGCTAATCTCCTGCATAAGCTGCTGTAGCGAAAGCCCGGGGCGATACCATTCCAGCATCGTAAACTCTGGGTTATGCCTAGCGCCTACTTCAGCTTCTCGGAAGCACTTACAAATCTGATAAATCGGGCCAGAACCACTTGCCAGCAAGCGTTTCATTGGAAATTCTGGCGATGTTTGAAGGTACTGTTTTTTGCGGACACCTGCACTAATGCTGGCCAACAAGGGGTCCGTTGCTCCCGCCTGACTCAGAAGCGGCGTTTCAACTTCAAGTACATCACGCGCCATAAAAAAAGCCCGTATCTGAGCGTAACACTCAGCACGGGCTTTCATGGCGTCATGTGAACAACTGGGCTGCCACATAATATCGTTACCTTTCACTCTTCAAAAATTGAAAAGCCCTCAAACTAAGCGCTTTTCAACATCCCGACTAAGTGTAATTAAGACTTCGCTCGGCTGACGTATTCACCAGAGCGCGTATCGATTTTCAATACTTCACCAATATTTATAAACAGCGGTACATTGACCACCGCACCGGTAGATAGGGTAGCTGGCTTAGTGCCTCCTTGCGCTGTATCACCTTTCAAGCCGGGGTCAGTCTCAACCACCTCTAGGTCAACAAAGTTTGCAGGAGCGACAGACAATGGTGCA
Organism: Oleiphilaceae bacterium; assembly: GCA_034110885.1. Lineage (GTDB taxonomy): Bacteria > Pseudomonadota > Gammaproteobacteria > Pseudomonadales > Oleiphilaceae > PZPK01. The sequence goes on along the minus strand of JAWUYI010000105.1, from coordinate 26,292 downwards.
CCGTTGTATAAGGTCACGGTGTAAACATCCTGCTCTTTTAGCCACTTTTTAGAGTCTTCTATCGCTTTCTCATCGGCAGCATGCTGCTCGAATGATCCATCGGTCATCATGAAGTGCCAGAATTCACCGTCGGAATACAGATATTCCATGTCAAAATCCATGACATCTGCGGCTTCTAAAGTCTCGCCGGACTTAAACGTACGCTCCCAAACTCTGCCAGTTCTTAAGTTGCGCAATCGAGCACGATTGAACGCCTGCCCTTTGCCCGGTTTTACAAACTCATTTTCAATAACCGTACACGGGTCGCCATCGAGCATTACTTTCAAACCAGAGCGAAAGTCGCTCGTTGAATAATTTGCCATCTCATCCACCTAAAAAGCCTGTTCATCACAGGCGATTACTAAATTTGCCTCATAACGCCGTAACAGTCTCAAATAGACTACCACCCACGCTACGTAACAGTGTAAATTATGCAGCTAAAATATCAGCCGCTAAAAAATTAGGCGCTAATAATACATCGTTACTTGCATAGTGTCGAAAGGCATACGCACTTCAAGGTCAAACTACTCTCACACTATGTCGAATAGCGCTTCCAATACGTCAATAAAGCTTCGATCAGAGACAACCGACTCATGGCAGTCTCTACTCAGCAACAGCAAAATCAGCACCTTCGATCTTCTACAGAAAGTGGGGCTTGAGCATCACCCTCTAGCGATCAACGAAGACCAACTGAGTTTCCCTCTTAAAGTACCCCAACCCTACTTAGACAAAATTAAGCGTAATGAGCCTAACGATCCGCTGCTTTTGCAGGTTTTACCGCAGTCGGCAGAGACCCTTGATAAGCTCGGCTTTGTTAGCGAACCATTGCAAGAGCAAGAGTTCACGCCTACGCCGGGGCTCATTCACAAATACGCTTCCCGGGTTCTACTAATTACCACCCAGGCCTGCGCAATTCACTGTCGTTATTGTTTTCGCCGCAACTTCCCCTACGCCGAACACCAGCGATCTCGCAAGGACTGGCAAGAGGCATTCGACTACATTGCGTCGCACCCCGAAGTCAACGAAGTAATTCTAAGCGGCGGCGACCCCTTAAGCCTCTCAGACACTTACCTGAGAGAGCTAATGACGAAGCTGGCGAACATTCCCAACGTACAGCGCATCCGTATTCATACGCGGCTACTACCGAGCCTGCCGCAACGCATTACGAACGATTTTTCTGACATGCTAAAGTTATTGGCTGCAAAGGTCGTTATGGTTACACATTGCAACCATGCAAACGAACTAGGCGACGACACAGCCGAAGCGCTCGCTAAGCTAAAACATCCGAACATAACGCTACTCAACCAAAGCGTATTGCTCAAAGGCATTAACGATGATGCAGACACGCTTGAGGCGTTAAGTGAACGTCTGTTTGCCCAAGGGGTATTGCCTTACTACCTTTTTGTTTTAGACAAAGTTGCTGGCGCAAGCCACTTCGACCTACCACTTAAAGAGGCCCTGCACATCCATCGTGAACTGACGGCGAAACTACCAGGCTTTTTGGTCCCTAAACTGGCACAAGAAGAGCCAGGAGAAAGCAGTAAAACCGTATTAACAGCAAGTCTCACTTGAGTTCTTTTCAACTAAGCGCATAATAATGCCTTACTAAAAAAATATAATAAGCACATGCCAATATTTTCCTATATTGTAGTGACTTTGTAACGCAAGCAGAGACAGCGTTAAAATCCCTGCTATGATAAGTAGATAGAAAATTAATAAGTGCATAAATACGTTCAAAAGCGTGTTTTATTTACCTAGGATTCGAACCATTTAACTATGCTTGGCCCAGAACTAGAATTAAACATCAGTGTTCCTGATCAAACTCTTGCCGATCTTTCTTTTGTTGATGCATCACCAGAAGCGATTGCTGCATGGGTTCATGAGCTGCCAATGGCGAACTTGGGCGAGACCTCACGTCTGCTCTATCAAGCAATTAGTGAACTCAACAAACTAGTTTTTTCGCCTAAAGATCGCAGCCAAGCGCTTGAAACCTTGCGCACGCCAATTCACTACGTGTGCGACGAACTATCTAAGCATTTTCTGAATGCCTCTGTTACACCGCACGAGAAACAGCGCAAAATCGTTAATCTCGTACAGACATTGCAGATGCAACTTGCAACAGGCTACAAAATCATTCTTGTCGACTCGATGCCAAACCTCGGCACCGAATTAGTCAGAAAGAACTTCAGTTGCGCTGCTCATCGATTTATCTCAGAGCTTGGGCGAGTGCTGCAAGTCTGTGCACAGCTATATTTAGGCGCGCCTAAACACGTGTGGAAAGAGATGAACGATGTTTTTCGTTTCTGCGATTCTCTTGCCCTAATGAAGTACATTATTCACGACGCTGAAAACAAGCACGCGTTAGACACCTCGATTGTTCGCGCCTACAAAAGAAACTTGCTTTTAGCATGCTGTCGTCCAAATCAGATGCGGCAGCAAGATATCAGATCGGCTTATGAAGCCTTCGAAGTCTGGTCGGATTATGTGGAGTTGGGACCGAAATACACCACCAACGCTGTATTTTGTATCAATTTAGCGGACGATTATGCGCCGCGCTATAAAACATTAATTCACAAAGAGTTAGACGATTTCTATTTCGGCTTCGATACAGCAGAACTCGTTACCAGAATCACATCCTATTTAAGCGCTGGTCAGCAAGCCAAAGACGACAACATTCAGCATCTCGAGATGCCCGTAAAAATGTCGAACGGATTGCTTTCACAGCTTAATCATTCGCTCGGCATTCTTACCAAAAGAACATTCAAGCGGATTTCTAGCGCAGGAAGGTTGGACATTAGCGTTGGCTTAAGTGCCTGCCATTTCCATACTTCAGGCAAAACCATATTCCACTCGCACTTGTTTGGTCGCACTGAAGCAGACTTCGACCAAGGCGAACGTAGTAACTTGCAAGGCGCTTACGAGCAAGGCGACCCATGGAGCAATGCGTTTGATGCAGACACCCTGCACACCGCTAAATCGCTGCGCACCGCTTCCGTTATTGATTACAGCGGCGCGACAAAGAGCAATGGCGATAAAGACTTCCCCGTCTTTGATGCGGCACTTGTCAACACTAGCCCTGGCGGTTACTGCATAGACTGGGAAGGCTTAGTGCCTAAGTCTGTGCAAGCGGGCGAACTGCTATGCGTTAGAGAAAATAAAACGCTTAACTGGAGCATTGCGGTTATTCGTTGGATTAGACACTCTAAGCAAAAAGGCACTCAAATTGGCATTGAATTGCTAGCGCCACGCGCTCGACCGTGTGCCGTTCAGCAACTACACAAAACAGGCAAGCATAGTGAGTTTTTGCGCGGTTTATTGCTACCAGAGCTTAGTAGTATCGGTCAGCCCAGCACACTAATTACACCTCGCGTTCCATTCCAGCAAGGTAATAAGGTGGCACTTCGGTTCAATGGTCTTGAAAGCAAATGCATTCTTTCATCATCCGTTTCTGAAACCGGTAGTTTTAGCCAGTTTGTAATGAGCGACACAACCGCGCTCGACTCGAAGACTCCAGCATTCAAACCATCAGCAAACAATCAATTTAACTCTGAAGATGACTTCGACACGCTGTGGCCAAGCCTGTAAGAACAAGCAACAAGATATAAATGCAGTAATCTGACTTTAGTAAATAAGAATTTATATGAATAAAAAAAACGACACCCTCTTCCTGCTCGTCCTCGATGAATCACAAAACGATGCCGAGACACTTATAAGCCTGCTTCGAAACGCGGGGGTAGCTACTCGTGCAAAGCAAATCAAAGATGAAGAGCAACTCGAGACTGCGTTAGATGAACAGGCGTGGGATTTGTTTATTGCTCGTGAAGCCGCGGCAGATTTTGACTTAAGCCAAGCGTGTCAGATTATCAAGAATAAAGACCTTTACCTACCCTTAGTCGTTGTCACCGAAGCTCATGAAAGCGAGAAAACCGTAGCATTCATGAAGTCGGGTGCACACGACGTGGTTAGCCATGACAATGAAGCGCATTTGGTCCAAGTCGTAAAACGCGAATTCAGGCAAGTTCAGAGTCAGCGCAAATTAAGACACTTAGAAGTTGAGATTCGTGATGTTGAGCACCGCTGTGAGCTTCTATTAGACAGTTCAAAAGACGCCATCGCGTATATCAATGACGGCATGCATATTTATGCAAACTCTTCCTACTTAAGCTTTCTAGGCTATGACGATATCGATGAAATGATCTGTATTCCGGTGATGGATACACTCAATTCTGAATCACAAGAAAGCTTTAAAACCCTGAGCAAAGACTTCTACGAATCAAACACTGCAAAACCGCTTGAAAAAGTTAAAATGACGAGCATTAGAGAAGACGGCACCGAAATCGTTGTGGCAATGAGCCTGTCTCATGCCAGTTACGATGGTGAGTCTTGCTTACAGGTTATACTCCGCCCAGAACAAGACAACGCCGAACTTGAAGAGAAATTGAAGGAAATGAGCCAAGTCGATTTGTTGACTGGGCTTTATAACCGCCAGTACTTCATGGACTCACTCAATACGGCAAAAGAAGCCGCGCTAGAGGGCGAAGAAAAGGGCGCTGTCTACTACATTGCGATTGACCACTTCCATACCGTGAAAGCAAACCTTGGTATAGGCGACGCTGACTTTGTATTGCGTGACCTCGCTAACCTGCTCTCAGAAGCAATGGGCGAACAAGCGACCTTGGCGCGTTTAAGCGATGACGTGTTCGGCGTGATCTCATCGAATACTAGCGAAGAAAAATCTCTAGAACATGGTGAAATTTTACGGCACAAGATCGAAGAACGCTTGTTTGAGGTAGAAGGTAAAACAATCCAGATCACGGTCAGCATTGGTATCACCATCATCAACGACAATGCACCCAATATAAAAGATATTCTTGGCCGCGCTCAGACTGCTTCAGAATCGGTTCGTAAGCAAGAAGGCAAGCAGAACGGCAATGGCGTCGAACTATTTAAAGTTAGAATAGACAACCCTCTCGGGAACCACGACACGGCGACAAAGTATATCGAAACCGCCTTAACCGAGGACAAATTCAAACTGTTATTCCAGCCTATTATTAGCTTGCGCGGCCAAAGCAATGAACACTATGAAGCGTTCGTGCGTATGATCGATGACAAAGGCGAGGAAGTCTCTCCTTATGACTTTTTGCCACCAAGTGGTCCAACAGACGTCGCAAACAAGGTTGATAAATGGGTTATATTGCAGACCATCAAGCACCTTAGCGAACACCGTTCGCAAGGGCATGACACTAAGCTATTTATCAATTTAACGTCGGAAACACTGCAAGATCCGAACTTTACATCTTGGTTGAACGTCGCACTTAAGGCGGCTCGTTTACCGGGCGACTCTTTGATTTTCCAAATATCAGAGTCTAGCGCCATCACTTATCTTAAGCAGGCAAAAGAGTTCGAGAAAGGCTTGAAGGCCCTGCACTGTAATTTATCGGTGAATCAGTTTGGTCGCGCTCTTAGCCCTTTCAACCTTATGAAGCACCTGAACCCAGAATACGTAAAACTAGAAGGTTCATTTACTAAAGACATGCAGAAAGGACCAGAAGAGAAAGAGGCTGTGAAAGAGCTAATACAAACCCTGCAATCTATGAACAAGTTAACGATCGTACCTTTAGTAGAGAGCGCTTCGCTACTCGCGACTCTTTGGCAGGCGGGCGTAAACTACATTCAAGGTTATTACTTGCAGGCTCCACAAGCCGAAATGAACTACGATTTCAGTGAAGATCACTAGTTAGAATCCCACTATATGAAGCCAAGAAGGTTGCTTATAGTGGGGCGCTTTACGCACATGAAGATGCGATGATTAATTACGACTGAGCAGGCATAAACAACAGTGAACTATGCTTCCGGCGCACTTAAGATATGAAGCACACCCTCACTCCAAACCCCATATGTTTCCTCAGTACCCGGCACCAACACCATATAGTCCGAGAGTTGATAATATACCTGCCGACTTACCAAGGCCTCGAGATTATCACGAACCAACACCACCGGAAGTAACTCGCCTCCGGCTGACATAACCATACGAAGCGTATGCTGACCACCAAGCACAAAGGTATCCCCAACGTTCGTTGAAAACACTACTTTCTGTTTTTCTCCTTCCCCCTCAATATGCGCCAAACGCACGAAAAAAGGATAAGCCTCTACCTCAATTTTCATTTTTTCCACGGGCGTCACTAAGAAATAGTCATCGCCTTCTTTCAGCATAATTCGTGAGAAAAGCTGAATAAGCGACTCTCGCTCCATGCGTTGGTCTTGGAACCACCACTCACCATTACGCTTAACCGAAATATCCACCACGCCTTCTCTTTCTGGCTTCCATTCGTGAACCGGCGGCATGACCTGAGGGTTCTCAAGAAGCGCAATAAGTTCTTGCGGTAAATCTGGTAAGGGTATTTTCTTTGTCATAGTGCCTCCAAAAAACTACTTACTAAGCAGTCCGTTATAGATCACAGTCCGCGCTGCCACTCTTGCCGCAACGGAATCGCGCCAGGCTGATTTAGAGCCAAATCGATCTTGTCGAGCATGGCTTTCTTATCCGCCCCAAGATTCCCCTTTAAAACCAAATAATTTGAAGCATGATCGGATCTAAATACCGTATCTTCTAACTCCAGGTTCTGAATAAGAGTCTGAATTTCTCTGAACAACTCGCTTTGCTGTAGAGGCTCGTAAGCGCCCTCAAAGCCCGCCCTAAAGCGCTCTTCACCCACGGGGAACGACACTACAAGCGTCGACACATACTCTGGCTGGGTTTCATTCATAAGCTTCGCTGTGTTTATCGCATGTTGCTCAGAAAACTTCTTTCCGCCCAAACCGTTCAAAATCATCACCGAGGACTTTATTCCCGCAGCCTTCAACTTTAATAAGGCATTCTTGGAGCTCTCGAAAGTTTCACCCTTCTGCACGCACTCAAGAACCTTGTCATCGCCCGATTCACACCCGACGTATACCATCGACAAACCAAGTTCACGCAACTCAGCTAACTCTTCGACAGACTTTTTCTTTATATTCCGCGGTAAGCAATACGCCGTCACTCTCTCCCGATGGGGAAAGTAGGCATTGATGCATTCCAGTATTTCTTTAAGACGCCGAAACGACAGCGTCATTGCATCTCCGTCGGCGAGAAAAAACCGCTTAATATGAGGCATTTGTGCGGCGACTGCCTGCACCTCTTTTTCGACCTCGGCAATCGCCTTAGGCTTAAATTTTTTCTCAGGAGACGTGTACATTTCACAGAAGGTACAACGGTTATAAGAGCAGCCATTGCTCACCTGCAAGATCAATGAGCGTGCTTCAGATGGCGGCCTGAATACCGGCTCTATGTAGTCGATCGGATAATAATTCATAAATACAGACAATTAGTTTTAGGTGACATGAAGTAAGTTAGCATACTATATCGCAGTACAACGACTGTTTTAATAGTAACAACAAAGACACCTCTTAACATCAACGCACACCCACGCGAACATTGACTATGCCTAAGCAGAACCCTATTCAGATTGCCGGTGAAGACATCTACCCAGGCGAAACTAAATTTATCGAGCTCCCAACGGTGCCACTTTACACCGACACGAATATGACCATTCCTGTGTTTGTAAAACGCGGCAAGCGAAGTGGCCCCACGTTGTTTGTGAGTGCCGCCATTCATGGCGATGAGCTTAATGGCATCGAAATCATAAGCCGCTTGATTAACAGCAAGGCTATTAAGAACATTAAGGGCACCTTAATCTGCATTCCTTTTGTAAATGGTTATGGCGTATTGAGCCAAAGTCGTTATTTACCCGATCGTCGAGATCTAAATCGCTCGTTTCCTGGCTCAACTAAAGGTTCATTAGCCGGTCGAATTGCACGTTTATTTCTCAATGAAATCGTCGCGAAATGTGACTTCGGCATCGACCTGCACACAGGCGCTATACACAGAACCAACCTTCCGCAGATTCGAGCAGACCTAGATGACGAAGTCACACTAGGAATGGCCAAAGCATTTGGCGTGCCTGTGCTTGTGAATTCGAACCTTCGCGATGGCTCGTTACGAGAAGCAGCCGCAGACCTTGGCGTTAACATGCTGTTGTATGAGGCCGGCGAAGCATTACGTTTTGACGAGCTATCCATTCGAGCGGGCCTAAAAGGTGTCATTAATGTCATGAGACATTTAGATATGCTTCCAAAAACGCGCAAGAAGACAATTCCTATTGAGCCTTTTATTGCTCGGCAGAGCGGTTGGGTGCGCGCCTCAGAAAGTGGCTTTGTGTCACACGAAAAGAATCTGGGTGACTATGTTGAAGCCGGCGCGCAACTTGCCACCATTAAAGACCCTTTCGGACGCGTGTTGACCACCATCACCTGTGACATTAGCGGTGTCATTATTGGTAAGCAGAACATTCCGTTGGCTCAAGAAGGCGAAGCTATGTACCACATTGCCTACTTCGGTAAGCCTGGCGATGTCGTAGATAGCATTGAAATGATGCAGGATACGTTGGGCGCAGAGCCGGGAACGATCAGTACTGAGCCACTCTCAGGCTAAAACCATCAAACAAGTCGAAGCACGCGAACGCGTAGTTGGTAATGAGCATGACCGTATATCAAGATGCATTTAACATTGAGCCAGATATTTCTTATCTGAATCATGCTGCTGTCAGCCCTTGGGCAATTAGAACACAGCAAGCTGTGGCGACATTCGCCCACGAGAATGCAACAAGTGGCGCGACAAATTACCTTAGCTGGATGCGTGTTGAGAAAGACTTAAGGCTCAAGCTCGCACAACTACTGGGCCTCGAAAACAGCGATGAGATTGCACTCGCCAAGAGCACCTCAGAAGCCTTATCGATTATTGCATACGGCATCGACTGGCAGCCTGGCGACGAAGTACTGATATGTGATCAAGAGTTTCCCTCGAACAGAATCGTGTGGGAGTCTCTTGCCTCGCGCGGCGTTACTTTGCGGATAGTCCCTGTAACAGATAATGACCCAGCAGAATCAATCTGTGCTGCCATTTCACCAGCTACCAGACTGATATCTGTTAGCTCAGTGCAGTACGCCTCAGGTTTAAGAACCAAGCTTCTTAGTTTGTCCGCTGCGTGCAAGCAGAGCAACATTCTGCTCTGCGTCGACGCGATACAAAGCTTAGGCGCCCTACCCTTCGATCAAACTGAGATTGATGCTGACTTTATCGTTGCCGATGGCCACAAGTGGCTGATGGCTGCAGAAGGGCTTGCCTTGCTATATGTTAAGCGAGAGCACATTCCAAAACTTAGCCTACACCAATTTGGTTGGCACATGGTGGAAGCCAAAGGCGCGTACGACAAACATACTTGGGAACCTGCTCTAGACGCCACTCGCTTCGAATGCGGCAGCCCTAATATGCTTGGAATACATGCGTTGCACGCAAGTTTGGGTCTCTTACTCGAAATTGGCATCGACAATATTGAACAAGCACTAAGTGCAAAAGTGGACTATCTAATTGAACAATTAGAAGCCATTGAAGGCGTGCGCATTCTGTCGCCAAAAGCACGAGACATAAGAGCGGGAATTGTCACCTTTACTGCCGTTCAAAAAGAGTCGAGTGAACTCTATGCTGAACTAATGAAACAAAAGGTCATTTGTGCAAACCGTGGTGGGGGGGTGCGCTTTTCTCCGCATTTTTACACACCAAATGAGAGTATGGATCGCGCTATCGAAATTTTAAAACGACTCTTATCAGCCTAAGAACGCTGTAAACTTTAAACCGGCAAATACTGCTGCACAGTAGACCAAAGGCCGGCACCAAACATCTCGCCTTTTAAATGCAAAATTTCGCTTGTCGTAAACGGGTGCGGTGCATATACGTGACCTTCAACTAACAAACTCACCAAACTTCCTAATAGCGGCTGATGCGCAACGATAAGGACCGTTTGATTTGCGCTCGCTTCAGCCTCTAGTTTTCTTAACACTAACTGGGGGTCACTCTCGGGACGCAAGAACGTTTTGGTAACAAGCTCTGCATTTAACTCTTTGTTGATCAGAAGTGCTGTTTGTTGGGCGCGCACAAGATCACTTACCCAAATTGTCTGAACCGACTCAAGTTCACTTTTCGCTAAACCTAAACACAGTTCGGTGTCTTTCACGCCGCGTTCCGTTAGAGGCCGCAAGCGATCAGACTTAGCTTCGAATGATGCCTCGCCATGCCGAACAACAAACATTTCCATTACAAGTTCCTAACCGGGCTTAAACTAAGAAATGCTTAGTCTGCTTTTTCACTAGGTGAAGAGCTCTGTGTTTCTAGCTCTTCAGGAATCACGACAGGCCAATCTGAAAACGGGTAAGGCTTTTCATCTGAATTAAAACTCAAAAATTCGCTTATCTGCTTTAAATACACGCCCAAACTCGCCCCAAAGCTTTTTAGGCTGGCCAATGGCTCGTACCCCAAAAGCACCGCCACACATTGCACGAGCGCAATCAGGGCAAGCACAATATCGGTAAAACTAAAAATCACGTAAAACAGAATGACGTATAAAAAACGCATAAAAAACTCCCTTGTTAACGAGGCCTAAAACCCCGAAACCACTATATGTCTTCTCTCGGTAAAGTATATTCTACATCGGTATTGCGCTCAGAAAGCATTAAAGCACTAACGACGGCTTTAACCGATGCACCTTCAAACATGACCTTATAAAGCCCCTGCACTAATGGCATATAGATATCATGCTCATCGGAATAACGCTTAACCTGCTTCAAGGTATTTATACCCTCGGCCACCTCTCCCAGCGACGCAATCGCTTCATCTAAGCTTTTACCTTTTCCAAACTCGAACCCTACGCGGTAGTTTCGGCTCAAAGGAGAAGAACAGGTTGCGATCAGATCTCCAACCCCAGCCAGACCTAAAAAGGTCATGGGGTTGGCGCCTTGCGTCTCAGCAAACCGCCCCATTTCAGCTAATGAGCGGGTCAGCAACATGGCAACGGTGTTTTCACCCAATTCCATTGCCGCGGTAATGCCAGCCATAACGGCGTAAATATTTTTAAGCGCGCCACCAAGCTCAACACCATATACATCGGCACTCGCATACACTCTAAAATAGACACAACCCATGGCTTCTTGAACAAGTCGTCTTAGGTCAGAATTTTCACTCGCAATAACCGTTGCGGTAATCTCATGCTTAGCAATTTCTTTCGCTAGATTCGGTCCACCCATCACACCAACAATGTTATTGGGTAATTCAGATCGCAGGATATCGCTCATTAAATTAAGTGAGTTAGGTTCGATACCTTTCGTGGTACTCACAACCATCTGATCATTCGTTAAGTGATGTGAGGCTTGCTCGACAACAGATCGGAAAGACTTACTCGGTATCGCAAAAAAGACAATCGCTGCCCCCTCTACCGCGTGTTTTATGTCGGTAAATACAGAAAGGTTTTTATCTAAAATAAGGTCTGGCAGATAGCGTTGGTTTATGCCGGTAGTGCGAATAAGTTCAGCGGCTTCTTGATTGCGCATCCATAAACGCACCTCATAACCATTTTGAGCTGCTATATTTGCAATAACGGTCCCAAAACTACCGCCGCCAAGCACAGCAATACGCTTGCAATCGGTCATCGAGTAAATCTCATATTGATTAGTTTGGCTTAACCGGCTTTGACCGCCATTACGTCATTGCCCTCAAGGGCAGCAACCAAATCACGGAAGGTGTCTCGGTTATTCTCGTTCAAATCCATTAATACTTTATGTGCATTTAACACTTTATCATGCATTTCATGCTCATCAAGCTGAACGGGGGAAAGTTCTTGTAAGTTTTCACCACTTTGCAGCGGTTCGTCGACGATAAGAAAAATACACTCAAAACCCATAGAGTCTAGAAGTCGAGTGATATCAGGGTTCGTCGAAACAATGGAGGGTAAAAAGCGGGACTTTTCTTTGGCCTTTACGGCGAGTTTAGCCAACATACCAAGAGTAGTGCTGTCTATATAAGCGGTTTCGCTCAAATCGACAACCAGACTACAGAAGTTAGAGTTTTTAGAAATCGCGTCAATAACCGTGTCTATCGATGAACACGAATTGAGACGAATCTCACCCACGAGTTTAAGGATATAAACACCACTACGGTCTGCTTGTAAAACTTTACCTTGAGACATCGCTACAACTCGTCGTTACGCAACATTATCTACCTTGCTCTTTCAGAGCTGCGATCGATCCTGATCACACACCGTTAAAACGGCTATATCGTCTGGTAGTTCGTCGATGCCATCCAATCCCAACGAAGTCAGCAGTGATTCTATATCTCCTAGCTCTTCAGAAACAACATCTAAAAGTAACTTTTCTTTATCTTTAAGTGACCCACCGCCAATTAATTCCAAAATTCCGTCGGAAAACAAAGTTAAACGAAACCCAGGAGGCAGTGTCTGATGTTTTAGCTCGAACTTAGGGCCAGGAAATAAACCAACCGCAACACCCTTTGCCGACAAATATTCACTCTCACCGTTATCGGTAGACAAAATCGGCAGCGGCAGATGGCCGCCGACCGTATAACTCAGCTCGCGGGTAGTCGTGTCGATAATTCCTGCAAACACGGTTATGTGCTTACCCAAATCTGACACAATTAATTCACTATTGATGCGCTGGACAAAACGAACAGGACAGGTAATTTCGTCGCTAGAATTACGTTTAAAATTACGCATCAAGCGAACCGTTAAATTCTTCAGCAGCACCGTCACAAACGCAGAGGACGCGCCGTGACCGGAAACATCTGCAAAGTACAGCATGGTTCGATTGTCATCGATACGAAAATAATCGAGGAAATCACCGCTTAAATACAAAGAGGGACGAATGACGTGATTAAATACAAAGCCATTTAGCGTCTGATTGCTTTCAGGCAGCATCTTTAACTGCACCTGCAACCCGGCCTTCTGATCAACCCTAAGTGCGTGAATACCCTCTCTTAACTTTCGATTACCGTCTTCCAACTCATTCCGTAAACGCTTGTTCAGCTTAGCCAAACGGATTTTATCTAGCGTTTTATTGATAACGCGATCTAAAGTATCAAAGTCGTCCACCGGTTTTAAAATGAAATCATCCGCACCAGCCCTGAGACAGGCGACTATATCGCCCGCCCACTCTGCGTGCGACACAATGATCAACGAGGCTTTCTTACTGCCACCGCCGATAAACGGTATCAGCTCAATTTGCTCACTTTGTACATCGGCAAATACTAGGTCGGGGGCCTGCTCGAACACCATCAAGCTAGCATGTTCAATGCTTGATGCAGAGACGACAAAATAACCTTTGCGAGAAAGGTAGGAAACCAAACGCTCTCGATCTTCATTCGACGGATCGATCACAAGAATTTGATCAGAATTGGGATTCATATTTTAGGTCGATTTTTTTATTTATCCTGACAGGAAGTATAGGCCAGCTAAGTCTGAGGTAAAGCAGTTTCCGCGACTTCATCAGCATTAATTGCACACCTACTCGTTCACGCTTTAAGTTATGCTCTAAAGGCTATATTCTTAAGCAATAAGAAACCCAAACAAGTACCGAGTAAACCAACATCATTGCGAACCCAATCCAAGGAGCACACGCCTTGCAATTAAACGTCGAAGATCTCCTCGGCAGCTACCACAAGCTCATCATGGATCCCGTGCATGGCGGCATCCCGCTTTCACGTTTTGAAGTCGCAATCATCGACCACCCCCTATTTCAGCGCTTACGCTTTATCTGTCAGAACGACATTCTCTCGCTTGTATTTCCAGGGGCAACCCATTCTCGGTTTTTACATAGCATTGGCGCGATGCACGTGGGCGGACGAATGTTTATGGCCATGGTCGAAAATGGCCTAAAGAAAAGACCGATCGCAGAGCGCGGCTCGGTTGAAGGCAGCACACTGGAAGCGGTCAGCTACTTTCACAGAATCGTACGCTCAGCCTGCCTGCTCCACGACAGCGGCCACAGCAGTTTTTCGCATCAGTTTAACCGCACACCTGCGATACAAGAGATCCTTGCTGCAGAAGGTCTATTCGAGACACTCTGGGACGGCGTCGACACACGCTTCATATATAAAGATCGCCCTGCGGAACTAGAACACGAACATTACTCAGTGCGCGTTGCTCACGAACTACTGAAGACCTCCAACTCCGAAAGTGGTGACATAGAAACGAACGACATTCTGGCATTAATGGAAACCGTAGATATTCAGGTTAGCCCGCAATTCGAAGCACACGCACGTGCTATCTGGCCTCTCATCCACGGAAAAAAACCAGAGCAAGCGCCCAGTGACTTCCCTGTAAAGTTTGCTGCTTTGCTTTCAAGCATCGTATCAGGAGAACTCGACGCTGACCGCGCAGACTACATGTTAAGAGACGGCTTCCACTCGTCAGTTACCATTGGTGGCTTTAATTTGGACCACCTCCTGAGCAACCTGCACTTTGGCCTGTGTGACCAAACGCAATGGGTCGGCATGGCGATTGCTGAAAAAGGACTAAGCTCCCTTGAAGACTTTGTCTACAGCCGCCACCAAATGTATCGACAAGTGTACGCCCATAAGACTGCGCAAGGCTTTGACTGGCTTTTGCGCTCAGCCATTGACGAAGTCATGAGCGACCCAGAAGTTCATGCCTATGTGCAGCAAAGCCTGACCAAGCTCGAAGACTTTCAAGCCTTGAGCGACAGTTATTTTTGGGAAGCTTTTCGACGCTATAGACGAACCAACCCTAAATCGTACAGTCGCTGTATACTCGACAGACTAAAAATGTCCCACTTGGCCACGCGACTAAACTTATCGAAAGACGAACAGCAAACCTACCAGCGCTTTCTCGCCAGCGAATCGAAACAGCCGGAGCATGCGATTGTTCGTTCCAACATGACCGCACGTTTCACTAAAATTCGAGGCGATTTTTCTGGGATTAAGGTCTTGAGCAAAGCTTCAGACGGCCATCAAACGTTTAAGTTGATCACACAAACCAGTCAATTTTTTGAGAAATTCAATGACGACCAAATTACGCACTTTTATATTGACCCGAAGTACACTCTCAGTTGAACATACAACCCGACACCAACCATGAGACGGCGTAGCTAGTATATGAAAACAAGAGAACGGATCCTGCATACTAGCCTCGCACTGTTTAATGAGCTCGGCGAGCCTAACGTCACCACGTTGCTGATCGCAGACGAAATGGATATCAGTCCGGGCAACCTCTATTACCACTTCAAAAGCAAAACTGAAATTTTGAACGAACTGTTCACGTGGTACGAAGGCGCCATTCTAGAGATACTTAATGTTCCCGAGAATGATATGGATGTCGAAGACCAATGGTTTTTTCTACATCTAATCTTTGAAACAATCGCCAAGTATCGCTTTGTCTATAAAGACCTTGTGAATGTAATGGGCAAATATTCGCACCTAGAAAAGCGTTTTCAAAAAATACTCGCTAAAAAGCGCAAGGCGAGCCTCTCTGTGCTCAAAAATATTCGAGAGCATGGCCGAATGGATGCAAGCGATGACGAGATTCATGCCTTGAGCGAAAATATTATTCTAACGACCACGTTCTGGCTGAACTATAGCCTCATCGCTTACCACGAAGATGCTGAAGACTCATTGTCGAAAGGTGTTTATCAAGTGATGTCTATCGTCGCCCCTTACTTAGCTCCGGATCGACGCGAGATGATCGACGAGCTGAAGAAGGCATATTTATAGGTTTGGTCTTGACCCAAAGTACTAAGCTGGTACTAAGCCATGAGCAAGCTTAGTACTTTGGTGCAATTTCGATAGATAGCGGGCCTATAGTCACTAGCCTGCAACTAGCCTTCCAGCTTTTTAAGGCGAGCCTCTAACTGTTTAATTTGCTTTTTCAGAGCATCAACTTCGGCCTTAGTTGGAATACCAAGGCGGTCTAGTGCTGCAGACACACGCTGATCAAACACATTCTCTAACTTACCGAAGGTGTTACTAGCTTTGTCGCGCACACCCTCAACGCGCCCCTCTACTGCTTTGAAGCGCTTTTCAACGGCTCCACGCGTTACAGACTCTAGTTCTTCGCCTTCTTTAACAAGCTTCTCGAAAATTTTACCGGTGTCTTCTTCCGCTTTATTGTATGCGCCCAAGCCAGCCAACCATATTTGGCGTGCAGACTCTTTTATCTTATCTGACAGCTGTGAGTGCTGATCCACATCACTGCCACCTACATTTTTATCTTTAGCCATCATTTTGCTCCATTGTTTCTCTTATTCTAACGGAATTCGCAGCGCGGCTAATAGCTACAATTTGCAATAAAAGCTTGGTCTATCAGCCGTATACGGTCTAAACCTATATAAAGACGCCAAAAAACGCGCTCTGCAAAGCGCTTTTTCTAAAATCGGTGTTCTTACACTCTCGAAATCGAGCACTCAAGCTATACTCATAACTATGCGTCTACATAAGCAAAGAAATAAGCAAATAACGACTAAACAACAGGCCATAAGTAATGGGCGTTAAAAGTAAGCATTGGTTTATCGAAATCATCACTCGTTGGCTTGCACACGAACGTAAGCCAGATGTCACCCCCATGAGTGACTATGAGCGTATGCGTTACGAAATCAAGCCTGGCGACGTCATATTAGTTGAAGGCCGCAGTCGCGTTAGTGATGTTATCAAAACCGTCACACAAAGCCGTTGGTCGCATGCGGCACTCTACATTGGGCGGCTTCATGAAATAGAAGACCCTTTAAACCGACAACGCCTAAAAGAGTTCTTTGACGGACAACCAGACATGCAACTTATCGTAGAAAGCGAATTAGGCATGGGTACGGTCGTGCGGCCTTTGTCAGTGTATGACCGAGACCATGTAAGAATATGTCGACCCAGAGACATCACTTTTTCAGATGCTCAGCGCGTGATCGGTTACGCCATAAACCGGCTTGGCACCGACTATGACGTAAGGCAAATTTTTGATCTATTGCGTTTCTTATTTCCTTGGCTGATTTTACCGCGACGCTGGCGCTCCAGCCTGTTCACCAGTCACCCAGGCAAAACAACCAAAACCGTCTGCTCAACGATGATTGCCGAAGCCTTTGCATCAATTCAGTACCCCATATTGCCCTTAGCTAAGCGCAGCGAGAACCACGAAATCAAAATATTTCGCCGAAACCCCAAACTTTGCACGCCTAGCGACTTCGATTACTCCCCTTATTTCGACATTGTGAAGTATCCATTCATGAATTTTGCGCATTCTCAGCCGCATTACCGCTTATTACCCTGGGAAACCGAAGAAAAGCCGCACCAAGAAGAGAAATGATTTTTATAATAAAATCATAAGCATAGGTAGTATATGATAAAGCGAGTTCTACCCTTAATTACCTAGAATGACAAAAAAATCAATATCTATTCCAAATTAACCTTAAAAAACACCCTATCTTTATTTGTATTTCACAGAATTTGACTAATACTAGTTGGTACCAGAAGGCGGCGACGCCTCTGGGGAAATGAAAGACTTTCATGGATACTACTCGCACTTATTGCCGGTTGTGTTTGGTAGCACACCGGCTCTTTTTTTGCCTGCGATTTACAGCCTCACGTTTATTGATCCACTAAAGCACCCTCCTGCTTTCGCTCTCTCAGCAACGTCTACTTAAAAGCCATTCAACGTTTAAGAGTCTCCCCAAACTCCCCAAAGACTCTATTACTCAGCCGACAAAGCCTGATACACTTGAGCGATACTCACACAGCCATAAGACATAGCCTAAAACATGGAATTAAGTTTTGCTGTTATTGGAAACAGCATCGGTGCTATTACTTTTCTCTTACTCGCCATCTATATTGTTCGAGGTACATACAGGCGAGCAACAGACCGCGCCATTCTGCTAGCAAGCGCTCTATCTAGCGCGTGGCTCGCCGTGCTGTGCGCCCAAGCATTGGGCATTAATATCCCTTTTATTGTTCGTTACCCAATGGAGTTGATCCGAACAGCCGCTTGGTTTGGCGTGCTATATGCCATTTTAGGTATTCGCTTTATTCCTAACGCATCCCTTGGCAAGCACAACCTTTACGCTAGCATTGGCATTATCGCACTGCTTTCGATCATGATCTCCGTCACCCTATACCAACAACTAACTAGCACTCAGATTATTTCCGGTCGCGACATGCTCATTATGCAAGTTGTCGTCTCGCTAATCGGGCTATTACTGCTAGAGCAAATATGGCGTAACGCGGCAATCTTTAGTCGTTCTGGCATCAAATACCTAACCATTGCTGTGGCAACGGTATTTATCTTTGACTTCGTCATGTACTCAGATGCGCTTTTATTCAAGCACCTTTCTGGAGCGCTCTGGGATGCAAGAGGCGCCATCAATGCGCTCGTAACCCCGTTGCTTGGCGTTACGATGATCAATAGCCGCCGCCAACCTATTGGTATCCATGTCTCTCGCCAAATGGTGTTCCATACATCTACGCTTATCATTGCCGGCGTCTATCTCATCTTCGTCTCTGCTGGCGGCTACTACATAAACCTGTTTGGTGGCACTTGGGGTGAAGCCCTGCGCGTTCTGTTCTTATTCTTCAGTGCCATTTTATTATTAATATTTATGTCTTCGCCTGCCATGCGCGCACGATTCATGGTGTTTATTTCAAAGAACTTTTTTACCTATAAGTACGATTATCGAGAAGAGTGGATTAAGAGCACCGACGCCTTGCAGCACTTATCCGGTGAAAGCCTGACTATAAGAACAGTGAAAGCTCTCGCAAGCCTAGTCAATGCCGAAGCAGGCGCTGTTTGGGGAAAAAATGATGATGGCCATTATGTACTCCGCGACCAAATAAACCTTCCGGGGCATTCCTTCGAGTTGATCCATAGTGACTCCGACATGGCAAAATACCTCACCTCAAAAAATTGGGTTATCAACTTAAAGGAATATCTGGTCGATCCAGTCAAATACGACCTAATGGAATTGCCTCGAAGCATTCTTGATGTGAAAAATCCTTGGCTCATCGTTCCTTTGCGTCTAGACAATGAACTATGTGGATTCGTATTGCTGTGCGAACCCTTTGCCTCACTCGACCTGAACTGGGAAAACTACGACTTATTAAAAATCGTTGCGCAGCAGGCTAGTAGCTATATTGAGCAAAAAGACTCTCAAGAAAAGCTTGGGCACGCGCGTCAATTTGAAGCCGTCACACAAACGTCGGCGTTTCTAGTGCACGACATTAAAACCATCATTGCTCAACTGTCTCTGCTCGTAAAAAATGCAGAAAAGCATAAAGAAAATCCCGCGTTTGTGGACGATATGATTCGAACCACCGCGCATAGCGTGGAAAAGATGGAACATCTTCTCGCTCAGATTCGCAACCCCGACCAGAATGCTCTTAGTCAAATAGTAGATCTTAGGCAACTACTCGAGAATATCTGCCAAGAACGGCGCAACAGTAGTCCGGCGCCCACCCTAAAAAGTCCTGCTGAAGAGCTCCCTATTCAAGCTGATCCAAGCCAACTCCATGCAGTCATTGCACACATCACACAAAATGCTATTGAGGCCTGCAGCAAATCGGGCGAAGTCGAACTGTCGACCAAACAAAGCGCCAACATGGTATATATCTTTATTCAAGATAACGGCGGCGGTATGAGTGAAAAATTTATTCAAGAAGAGTTATTCAAGCCCTTCTCTAGCACTAAAGGGCTAACCGGAATGGGAATTGGCGCCTACCAAAGTCGAGAATACCTGCGTAAAATTAGCGGGACGATTAGTGTACGAAGCGAAGAAGGCGTAGGGACATGCTTTACTCTTAGCATTCCGCTCGCAAGCCCGATTTCTGAACCCTAATAAAAGAAAATTTACTGTCCGCACACACGGAACGAGGATGCCCAGCGTTGAACAAAACCTTGCTTATTGTCGAAGATGACCCAGGCTTACAAAGCCAAATGCGTTGGTGTTTCGAAGATACAGACGTTCATGTCGCGTCCGATCGAGAAGCGGCTATTGCGCTATTAAGACGCCATGAACCGCAAGTCGTCACCCTCGACCTAGGTCTTCCACCCGACCCAGGTGGTTCAAGCGAAGGCTTTAAAACACTCGCAGAAATACTTCGGCTTGCACCCAATACCAAGGTAATTGTGGTCACCGGCCGTGAAGAAAACGAGAATGCTGTAAAGGCCGTCGGTATGGGCGCAACTGATTTTTTCCAAAAACCACTTGATGCTGACATTCTGAATTTTGTCGTGGGTCGTGCTTTTCAAATACATGAACTCGAGGAAGAAAATAGAACACTTCGTTCGGGCGGCTCCGAAAGTGGCATTCCTGGTGTTATCGCCAATAGCCCGAACATGCTTAAAGTCTGTCGTACTCTCGAAAAAATCGCACCCGCTGACGTCACAACACTTCTGCTAGGTGAAACAGGCACAGGCAAAGAGGTCTTGGCAAAAGCTCTTCACCAACTAAGCGCAAGAAAAGATCAAGCCTTCGCAGCCATAAACTGCGCGGCGATACCCGAAAACTTGCTAGAAAGCGAATTATTCGGCTATGAAAAAGGTGCATTCACAGGCGCGCACCAACAAAAGAAAGGCCGTATTGAACTCGCAGATGGCGGCACGCTTTTCTTAGATGAGATAGGTGACATGCCACCTGCCCTTCAGCCTAAGATGCTGCGCTTTTTGCAAGAGCGTGTAATTGAGCGGGTCGGTGGCACAAAAGAGATTCCAGTAAATGTTCGAGTCGTTTGCGCAACGCACCAAAATATCACCTCACTTATTAGCCAAGGCGCATTCCGAGAAGATCTATATTATCGGGTCAGCGAAATCACACTCAACATCCCTCCCTTGCGAGAGCGTGAAGGCGACTGCGTACTGATAGCACAAGCACTCTTGAAAGTATTCGGCAAAGAAATGGGTAGAGATGACCTGCGCCTATCAGAAGAGGCTATGGCGGCAGTGCGCACACACACATGGCCAGGCAACGTGCGAGAAATGATCAACAAGATTAAACGCGCTGCGATTATGGCCGACGGCAAAAACGTTACCGCAGAAGATCTAGAATTAGAGAGCATCTCGATAGACCTAATAGACGACGCCCTAAACCTAAAGCAAATCCGCGATACTGCTGAAAAAACAGCGTGCCTGCAAGCTATCAAAAGCTCTCAAGGCAACATGGCCAAAGCCGCCCGCATATTAGGCATCACCCGCCCGACTTTATATTCGCTTGCCGACAAGCATGGAATAGAAGCGGCAGAAGGAGACTAGATAAAAACGAAGAACCTCACAGTTTTTAAAACTACCGTTTGATAATCGAAAATCAAGCTGACAGAATATTACCCCTATGTAACTTTATGTAAATAACTATAAATAAGTAGGGACACTATGCTGTTTTTTCGTGCCGCCCGCATTACCTTTTTCTATGCCGTTCTATTCATTTTAAGTGCATGTAGCAGCTCATCCGATGGCACATCCCCACCTTCGGTAGGAAGTGACACGGCCACATCCGACGATGAAAGCGCTCTTGCTGTTGAGTACGCGAAAACCGAACTTCCAATTCAGGGCCTTTACTTTCGAGATGAAGACTCAACCTTACGGGACACCAAGGAAAACGGTCAGTTTAAATTTCAAGAGGGCGCCCCGCTCACGTTTTACATTGGTGATCTAAGCTTCTATGTCGAAGATCCCGAATCAATACTCCCCTTATACAAGCTTGTTGGAGAGACAAGCTACTCTGACCCGGAATCTAACCCAAAAACCATTGGCCTAATACGTTTACTATTTTCTATAGATAGTGACCAGAATCCAAACAATGGCATTACCATTCCCGAACCCGCATATGTATATACGAGACTCAAGAGTCTTGATGTATTCGAAGATGAAGTAGAGCTTCTCTCCTACGCGAGGTATTTTAAGCCATCAATCACAGCGCTTATCCCCGCAAGCAAAGCGATGAGCATGTTCTGGCTTGCTATTGGAAAAGGTGATTCGGACGAAGATGGCATACCCGACACGCTAGATAATTGCATACTCGACGCAAATTTTTCGCAACTTGATTTAAATAACAACGACACCGGCGATTTATGCGAAGGTGTTGTGCCCTCTGACCCAGTGGTTGCAGCAAAAAACTCGATAGTAATAGAAAGCAAAGCCTTTGTTTGGGCTCAGCTAAATGCGAGCGACGCAAACAACACCGAAATCCGCTATGAAATTACTAAAAAACCTGCTCATTACCAGGTCAATGTTATACATAACATCGCGTCGATATCCGCACAAAAACAATGTACAGGTAACGACTATTTCGAATACGTTGGCATTAATGAGTTTGGTCAACGTTCGGAGCCTACTCGGGTTGAG
This sequence comes from Oleiphilaceae bacterium, assembly GCA_034110885.1. GTDB lineage: Bacteria > Pseudomonadota > Gammaproteobacteria > Pseudomonadales > Oleiphilaceae > PZPK01. Next base: position 3,991 of record JAWUYI010000105.1, on the reverse strand, counting down.
ATTGAAGAAGAATGCAATCCAACAGATATTGCTGACATCTACTTCCCTGACGAAAACCTAAGGCGCTGCGTCACAGCTCAAGCTTATGATAATGGATCGCAGAACCTTTCCAGCATCACCAAGCTTGTTTGCCGTGGTTTAGGCATCAAAAGCACTGAAGGCTTACATCATTTACCAGCACTGAAGTCGCTCAACTTATTTGACAACCGACTTTCATTTGTCGACCTTTCTCAGAATACCTTACTCGAACGGCTTTTCCTTGGCACACAGGAATTGAAAACCTTAGACCTAAGCGCAAACATCAAACTTGAACACCTTAAGCTCCAGTCCCCTGGGCTGAATAAACTAACCCTTAGCGGCCCTCAAGCAATTGAGTTTTTCGAGCTGCACAGCGCTGATAAGGAAGTGTTGGACTTCAGTAAATTAAAGTCGATCAAAACGATCAATCTTTACGACATGGATATCGAATCCTTGACTCTTGCTTCGACTAATCTTAACGAAGTAGAGCTAGAACTGGAGACGCTCAAAGAATTGATTTTTTCACAAGAAAGTCATCTTCAAGCAATTAGAATATCGAAAGCAAAGCTGAATTTATTAGAAACCGCAGCGAATACCAAAATTGACACTTTAAAAATTACAGATTCTCTTTTGAGCGGAGTCGACTTACCCTCTGCAAAATACATAGAGCTCTACAATATAGACCCAGATAGCCAAAAAGAACTCGACCTTAGTAACCATTTAGATTTGTTAAACTTAACGATCGAAAACTACCCACTAACAAGCCTAAACTTGCGTGGTACAGACCCTAAATACCTTAAGCTTCGACATACCGAAATAGATCAGATCTCGAGTAACCCATTTTCGTTTATAGAATACTTAGAACTCAGTGCGAATAGCACGTCAAGCGAAGATCTCTTAGCGCTATTTACGTTCACACAAGAATGGTATGACGGATACTACCCTTCATATCGACGCCATACCATTGAAGACATATTGGTTTCTGACAGTGATTACTACTCAGTATACCCATTAAAGGACCATACCAACCCAGATGATGCCGTACCACAAGTCGAAGCTGACGAAGCCGATTTAGCTCAAGCTCCCGACGAAGCAGAAGGTGCCCCCGCAGAAGATACCCCAGCAGAGCCTGATTTTGATAACGACGGAACGGTCGACAGCAAAGACGTTGACATGGATAACGACAAGCTAATAGAGATATCAAGCCTCGCTGAGCTGAATAATATTCGTTCCCACAATCTCAGCAATACCGACCACAGCGATAATCTTGGCTGCCCGCAAGGTGGTTGTAAAGGTTTCGAGTTAATTGCAGACCTAGACTTCGATACGAACCAAGACGGTGTATTCAACGCAGGCGATACTTTTTACAACAGCAGAGAAGGGTGGGCTCCAATCGTCGATTTCGATTCCATTTTCGAGGGAAACGGGCACACAATATCCAACCTATTCGTCAACCGACCTAACGAACGATACGCTGGTTTATTTGCAAATAGCACTGCTCCAAATACAAGGCTAGCGCAGACCGGTTCTCGACCAGCAACAATCATTCGCAACGTTATATTTGATGGCGAGTTAATGACCATAAATGCAGACATTTCAGGCCTTGTCATGGCTTCCGCTGAGAGCGTTTTGTTCGAAAATATAACCATTCAAGGTGAACCAGGACACTTGATTACCGGAGACTCTGCTGGCGCAGTTGTTGGCTACGCATACAGCAGCACATTTAGAGATATTTCAGTACGAGACATTAACATTAAAGCCAAGATTGCTGGAGGCCTTGCAGCGACTATTGATAATACCTTCGTGCGCAGAACTTCTATTGAAGGAAAAATTGAGCAAGGCGGTGGTGTAGTTGGCGACTGCGTCTTTAACATACATGGCATAAACTCTGGCGTTGGAGGCTTGTTAGGACAAGCTAGTAATTCTGACATCCAAGGCGTCGAGACCAACGTCACCTTATCCGGACATTCACTGGTTGGGGGTATTGCCGGCGCATTAATAAGTACCATTGTCAGCGACACAAGGTCCGCCGGAGATATCCTCTCTGATCCAGACCAAACATCCTGTCGAGGCGGTATCGCAGGGGTAACCTACGAAAGTATTTTGGCGCAAAGCATATCGCAGATCCAAATATACGAGGGCTTCATTGTAGGCGGTCTAATCGGTAGTTCTCAATCATACGACCACATTTTACACTCGTACTCTACAAGTTTAGTCAAAGGAGAGATCACTGGCGGATTGGTGGGTTATTACACAAGTCCACCTAGGGTTAACAGTTCATATTGGGCTTACGACACCTCTCGTCAGGACCACGCATCATCCCTACCCCTAGACAACTCTATGGATGGCGTATCAGAACTGCGAGGAGCACTGTTTGACGAACTCGGGTGCCCATATACTCACACAACGTATGGCTGCGTGAGCACCGCTGACTTTCTTATGCTCTATGCGAACTGGGACTATAATCTATTGAAAACTGCAGGGCTAGAGTACGACACAGCTGCATGGGACTACTCAACACCGACCCCAAGCCTGAGACTAAATACTGAGGCTCGAAGTCAGGTAGGAGAGTTTTTTAAATATTAAAGGCATCAAGTAAGGACAAAGAAGGCCGGTTCGCACGGGATACCCGAAGTTGTGTGCCAGCGGCCATCGCGGCCGGGAGACCGCTTTACTAACGGTGGATGGTATTCTTTCCCGAGCGGGGAGTAAGGTCCTCTTTAGGCGCACCGTTTCCGGCGCGCCTTATTGCGACTAGCCTGCGTTTTTAGCTTCGCTGTAGTGCTCTTGGATCTCTTTGTTTTCAGGTTGTAAGTCAGAGGCTTTCTTAAGGTAAGGTAAGCCTTCTGACGTTTTACCAAACTTGTGCAGCACCCAACCATAGCTATCAAGCACTGCTGCGCTTGTAGGCGCTAGTTCAGCCGCGTGCGCTAATAGATCTAACGCGCGCTTATCGTTTTTCTCAAAGTAAATCCAACCAAGATTGTTAAGGGCTGCGACCGAGTCTGGACGTTTCGCTAATAAGGCTTCGTATACGTTCGCGGCCTCATCTACTTCGCCAGCACCCTGTTTTTCCATCGCGACAAAGAGCATCGCTAATAGGTTGTCTGGGTATGCCTCATACCATTGTGCAAGTAGCTCTGAACGCGCGTCGCTTTCACCTAACAAACCCAGCGTGCGATGTAGTTTTTCAGCCGCGCCCGAGTTCTTAGAACTATCCCAGGCGTCTTGATAGAAGTTGCGTGCAGCCGGGTAGTCTTTCTTCGCAAACGCTAAATCGCCATTCAGTATTTTAACGATAAATCCTTGCTCAGCACTCGTACCCTCAAATTGCGCGAGAAGCTTTTCGGCCTCGGTAAGATTACCCGATTTCACTTCCACTTCGGCTAACACCGCAAGCACTCTTAAATTACCAGGCTCCGCTAACAAGCTGTTCGCAGCCGTCTCTCTCGCTTTGTCGAGCTGTCCCGTTTTCAGGTAGTCTAACGCTTGGAAGTAATTGATAACCGCTCTTGCACCCGCAAGCGCATTTACATCATCAATCGACTCAGACGCTAAGTCATACGCACGTTGTGCTCGGCTAATATTATTATTGGATAAAGATACCCGTATCAGAGCCTGATATGGCTCTATGTTTTCACTGCCCTTCGCAACATCTTCTAAGCTTTTAAGCCCTTGCTCTTTACCTTCTAGCTGACTCACGGCTTCGTAGTAGCCTAAATAGCCACGTCGTTCTCGAGGCGCCAATGCTATCAAGGCCTCAAAGTGCGCTTTCGCTGCTTTATAGTCTTTGTTGACCAAAGCGTTACGTCCTAGTGCAAATTGGGCAATGCCTTTGTCTTGATCCGTTGCTGCAATCTTTAAGGCTTGCTGCAAGAGTTTGTTTGAAGCAGATAAGTCGCTACCTTCGCGCGCAACATCACTCGCCACAAAAGAACCCGCAACGAAATTCGCCGCAAAACTATCGCCATGC
>JAWUYI010000104.1:0-9501 GCA_034110885.1 Oleiphilaceae bacterium | reverse complement strand
CCGAATTGTGGGTCTCCATGAAGAGCGTATGGTTGCGCTTCTTGAAGGACAGCTCGCGCGCCTAAAGCAGGAAAAGCAAAGCGTCGATAAAGAGATGTCTGATGCGAAAATTAAGCAAAAGCGACTTCAATTATTCAAATTATTGTCGGTTGTTGCCGTTATCGGCGGGCTAGGTTTGGCTGCGATCTGGCTGCTTGCCGGTGATCAGTCAGACTCGGAGAGTGCTGTGGTTCAGCGACTAGAGTCGCCTAAGTCAGACACTGTGACAGAAAATGCTATAGAGCAAGGCACTATGTCTGAAGAATCTATGTCTGAAGACGCAATGTCTGAACAATCTATGTCTGAAGATGCAGAGGGCTCAGACCCTGAAGTGCTTGAGGTTGAGCCTAAACTTGCGGCATCTGAGATTACCAAGAATTCTGAACTAGAGCAGGACAGCGCTGAGAATAAAGCGACTGACTCTCCGAATGATGCGCCTCTTAATATAGGGGCTTTGCTAATTTCGTTTAGCGATGAGTGCTGGATAGAGGTGTATGATGCCGAAGATAGGCGTCTAGTGTCTGGCTTGAAAAAGGCCGGCAGCAGCTACGTATATCAAGGTGCGATGCCGGTCCGCGTGGTACTTGGGAATGGCCGCGTTGCAGAAGCGATGCTGAATGAACAAGCGTTTGATTTGGCACCGTTTGTTAAAAAGTCGGGCCGTGCAGAAATAGTATTTAATTAGGCTGTATATCTATGAAGTTTGAGTCTCCGATCAAGCGCCGTGTATCGCGGCAAATAAGTGTTGGTGATGTACTGGTTGGTGGCGATGCGCCAATTGCCGTGCAAAGCATGACGAACACTGAAACTTGTGACGTCGAAGCGACGGTTGCCCAGATTAATGCGCTGCAAGATGCTGGCGCGGACATTGTGCGTGTTTCAGTGCCTTCGATGGATGCTGCAGAGGCATTCAAAAAAATCAAACAAAATGTGTCCGTTCCGCTAGTCGCTGACATTCACTTTGACTACAAAATTGCGCTTAAAGTTGCCGAATATGGCGTCGATTGCTTGCGTATAAATCCCGGCAACATTGGTAAGGAAGACCGTATTAAAGCGGTTATCCAGAGCGCGAAAGATCATGGAATTCCAATAAGGATTGGCGTAAATGCGGGTTCGTTAGAAAAAGATTTGCAGAAAAAATATGGTGAGCCGACACCAACAGCTTTAGTTGAGTCTGCTATGCGTCATGTCGAAATACTCAAACGACATAACTTCGAAAATTTCAAACTGAGCCTAAAGGCGTCTGATGTTTTTATGACCGTTGCAGCTTATAGGGAGATAGCGACCCTGATAGACCAACCTTTGCATTTGGGTATTACTGAGGCTGGCGGCTTCCGAAGCGGTGCGGTTAAGTCAGCGATAGGGCTCGGGATGCTATTGATGGACGGAATTGGAGATACTTTACGCGTATCGCTCGCGGCTGATCCGATTGAAGAAGTGAAGGTTGGTTACGACATACTTAAGTCTCTTCGAATTCGATCTAGAGGTATAAACTTTATAGCCTGTCCGAGTTGCTCACGACAGAATTTTGATGTTGTGAAAACAATGAATGAGCTCGAAACCCGTCTGGAGGATGTGACAACATCGATCGATGTTGCGATTATCGGTTGTGTGGTCAATGGTCCTGGCGAAGCTAAAGAAGCAGACTTGGGACTTGCCGGCGGTTCGCCTAACAACCTTTTGTATGTCGACGGTAAACCTCACCATAAGCTTGTAAATGAGAATTTAATAGACGAGCTAGAAGCAAGCATTCGGGAGCGGGCGCGCGTAAAAGCTGAACAAGAAGAAAATTTGATCGTGAAGGCATAACGGCTTAACGCTGCGGCCTTTCACTTCTGGTTATAAGTAAGGAATTATTTTGTCTAAGATTCAAGCGATACGAGGCATGAACGACCTCCTACCCGAGCACTCGCCCAAGTGGCAGTATTTGGAAAATATTGTAGAAAGCCTGTTAAAGCAATTCGGTTATAGTGAAATTCGTATGCCGATTGTTGAGCAAACAGAGTTGTTCAAACGATCAATCGGTGAAGTAACTGATATCGTTGAAAAAGAGATGTATACCTTTGAGGATAGGAATGGAGATAGCTTGACGCTTCGCCCTGAGGGGACTGCATGCTGTGTAAGAGCAGCTGAACAGCATGGCTTGCTGTTTAATCAAACTCAAAGGCTTTGGTATCAGGGGCCGATGTTTCGGCACGAACGTCCGCAAAAAGGTAGATATAGACAATTCCAGCAGGTCGGTGTTGAGTGTTTCGGGTTTGAAGGGCCAGATATTGACGCAGAACTGATTGCACTTACGGCGGAACTTTGGAAACGTTTAGGGATTTTGGATAGCGTTGAGCTACAAATTAACTCACTTGGACTTGCGAGTGAGCGTGCACAATACCGCAGTGCACTCGTTGAATATTTGAGTCAATTCGAGTCTGAACTTGATGAAGACAGTAAACGCCGGTTGCACACTAATCCGCTGAGAGTTCTAGATAGCAAAAACGAGCACACTCAATCCTTACTTAAAGATGCACCGCGTTTGAGTGAGTACCTCGGCCAAGAGTCGCAGGCACACTTCGACGAATTATTAGGGCTTTTAGATCTTCTTGGGATTCGGTACGTTCTAAATGAAAAACTGGTGCGCGGGCTCGATTATTACTCAAACACTGTCTTTGAGTGGGTAACGACTCATCTGGGGTCACAGGGCACAGTATGCGCAGGCGGACGTTATGATGGGTTGGTGAAGCAGTTAGGCGGCAAGGGTTCGCCCGGTGTAGGGTTTGCCATGGGCGTCGAACGTCTAGTCCTGTTGCTTGAAGAGCTTGAGGTGTTACCTGAAGGCCTCGACTCGGTAGCAGATGTGTACATTGTTGCAGCGGGAGACGGCACTCAGAAAAAAGCTTTTGAATTAGCCATGCAAATGCGCAGAAAGACAAGCCTCAGGGTTGTGCAGAATATGGGCAGTGGTTCGTTCAAATCACAGATGAAAAAGGCCGACAAATCAGGCGCTGGCTATGCACTGATTATAGGTTCTGATGAAATCTTGAGTGAAACGGTCTTGCTTAAGCCCTTAAAGGGCCAAGGCGAACAAAAAAGCATTCCTGTCAGTCAATTGTTTGAACACATTGAGAGCATAATCTAGTAAGATAGCGCGCAATTCAGAGTGGCTATACGCTAAAACAAAAAAATCGTTAAGAAAAAAGAAATTGGAGTATCCCGGTGGACGAGTTTAAAACAGAAGAAGAACAAATCGCAGCAATCAAGAACTGGTGGAAGAATAATGGTAGTTCGATCATTCTTGCTATCGTAGCGGCCTTAGCCATAGTGTTTGGTTATAAAGCTTGGCAAACCAATGTCGAAAATACTAAAGCATCGGCTTCAGCTTTGTATCAGCAACTGGTAATGGCGTCCACGTCAAATCAGGGTATGGGCGACGACAAAACGCTGAGTTTTGTAGCGAACGAGCTTAAAGAGAAATATTCCGATAGTGAATATGCGCTGTATGCCGCGCTGTTTTTAGCAAAAGATTATGCGCAAAAGGCAGAGTATGATTCAGCTGTTGCGGAATTGGACTTCGTTTTAGCCGCAACGCAAGATCCTAGAATGGTTCATGTCGCGACGGGTAGAAAAGCGCGGGTGTTGTCTGCAATGGAGAATAACGATGAGGCGCTTGCGTTACTAGTGGCAACTGACCCAGCGTTTGAAGCAGCATTTCTAGAAATTTCGGGTGATATTAAGTTAAGACAAGGCGATCAAGAATCTGCAAAGCAAGATTACTTGGACGCATTTGAACTGATCAAGGAAACCCCTCAGAACTTGCCATTACTTGGCGTTAAGTTATCTGATTTAGGTGTTGATACTCGTAACCTATAAGTGAGCTAGCTGCACGTTAATGTGTGGCTTGTTCTGATTAATAATTTAGAGAGACTTTAGCTTTGAGACGATTGCTAAATTACGTATTTCTTGGCGCGGTTCTTACCGCGCTTTTTGCTTGTAGCTCGGAAGTGACTAACCCTCCTATGGACCTTGAAAGTTTCAAGGCAAAGGTCAAGGTGAGCAAACTCTGGAATGAGTCGGTTGGTGATGGTGATGAACATTTCAAACTTGACCTTGAACCGTTTATTAGCGGCCCTTCCGTGTTTACTGTTGACGTAAACGGCGAAGTTTCTTCTTTGGACAAAGCCAATGGCGATGAGCAGTGGGTCATCGATTTGGACACCAAGATTAGTGCTGGAATATCAGGTGATAGTCAACGCGTTTATGTGTTGAGTTTTCAAGGTGAGCTGATTTCTCTGGATAGAACCAATGGCGCTGAAATGTGGCGTACGAAGTTGGGCTCTGAGGCGCTTAGTGTTGTAGACAGTGATGGATTTACCGTTGTGGTTCACACAAGTGATGGGCGCGTGTATGCGTTTAGCGCAGAGGACGGTACTCAGCGATGGCGTTATGATAGTGCTACACCTGTGCTTTCATTGCGTGGCACAGCCCAACCTCTAATTGTTGGAGATTCAGTCGTAGTGAGTTTTGCTAACGGCGAAGTAGTCGGGTTGTCATTACGCGACGGAATAAAATTATGGGAAGTAAGTCTTGCGCAAGCGCGTGGCCGTACCGAATTAGAGCGATTAATTGATGCTGATGGTTCGCTAGGTTTTGATCGGGGTCGCTTATATGCGGTTGCTTATCAAGGGGAACTGAAAGCGATTGATCTCGCAACGGGAAGTGAGGTTTGGGCGCAGGCTTTATCATCTTATACTGGTGTCGCGATTTCGAATGATTTGGCTGTTGTGTCAACTGCGCAAGGCGAAGTAGTAGCCTATGGTAAAGACGATGCAAAAGAGGCGTGGTGGAACAAGCGGCTAATGTACAGACGGTTGGGGCAGGTGGCGATTCTAGAAGATTATGCCTTGGTCTCGGATTTCGAGGGGTATATACATTTTCTAGACCTGCAAGATGGCTCGTTTGCCGCAAGAATTCGTCCTGATAGTGATGGTGTTATGGGTCGCATGAAAGTCGTAGAAAACACGCTTTACGTCTATACTCGTTCAGGTGATCTCTACGCCTATCAACTAAAACGTTAAAAATTTACCGGAAATATACTCTTTATGGTGCCTGTTATCGCCCTTGTTGGGCGTCCGAATGTTGGTAAGTCGACTTTATTTAATCGCCTTACTAAGACTCGCGACGCAATTGTTGCTGACTTTTCGGGTCTCACTCGGGATCGCAAGTATGGCGAAGGGTTTGCGTTCGAACGCAAATACATCGTTGTCGATACGGGTGGTTTATCTGGTGAGGATGACGGTATAGACGCCGCGATGGCTGAGCAGTCATATCTGGCAATCGCTGAAGCAGATATCGTGTTTTTCGTTGTTTCTGCCCGTGATGGATTAATACCTGCAGATGAGATGATTGCCAAGCATATTAGGCAGTCTGGTAAGCAATGTGTGCTAGTTGTAAACAAGATAGATGGCCTTGACCATGATCATGTTGCGACAGACTTTTTTAAGCTAGGTATTAAGGAAGTCCACCTTACTGCTGCGTCGCACAACAGGGGTATTTCTACGTTGCTTGAAGCTGTTCTTGAGCAACAGCCAGAGCAGGAACCTCCGAGCGACGATGAGCCTGATCACTGTAAGATAGGAATTATAGGTCGTCCTAATGTTGGTAAATCGACATTGGTTAACCGATTATTGGGCGAAGACCGCGTTGTTGTGTTTGATATGCCTGGAACCACACGCGACAGCGTGTATATTCCATACGAACGTCGTGATAAACCCTACACTCTAATTGATACGGCTGGCGTTCGGCGCAGGAAGAGCGTCAAAGAAGCCGTTGAGAAATTTTCCATTGTTAAAACGCTGCAAGCGATTGCTGATTCTAATGTCGTTGTCGTTGTAATTGATGCGCGAGAGGGCGTTGTTGAGCAAGACCTGCATTTGATCGGTTTTGCCATGGATGCTGGTCGCGCCTTGGTACTAGCTGTCAATAAGTGGGATGGAATGTCCGCGGATGAGAAGCAAGCAGTTAAGAATGAGTTATCTCGGCGTTTGGTTTTCCTAGATTATGCGAATACGCACTTTATTTCTGCGAAGCATGGTAGCGGTGTGGGCGATCTCTATAAATCTATAGATCAAGCTTATAGCTCCGCTTTTGCTAAATGGCAGACCAAGCGATTGACTGAACTTTTGCAAGATACAGTTGCTGATCACCAACCGCCAGTTGTTAGAGGGCGTAGGGTTAAATTACGTTTTGCGCACCAAGGCGGTTCAAACCCTCCGATCATTGTTGTTCATGGCAGTAAGACAGATGATTTGCCTGACAGCTATAAACGCTATCTTGAAAATACATTCAGGAAGGTTCTTAAGGTAAAAGGCACGCCGATTCGTTTTGAATTTAAGACAAGCGATAACCCTTTTGCAACACCAAGCAATAAACTGTCTGCGAAGCAAAAGGTTAAGCTAACTAGAAAAGCTGATGCGAAGACCTATGGCAGCAGGCGTGCAAAGAATTCTAAACGAGGCTCAACCGGTAAACGATGAGTGATATAGCTTTAGTCACTATGGGTGGCACAATCGATAAAGATTATTTTGATGCCTTGAGTGAGTATCAGGTTGTCGATACGCTTATTCCGAGCTTGATTCAGCGCATCGGTTGCGATATTGAGATTGATGCGCATGAAGTCTGTCGTAAAGACAGTCTTGAAGTAACAAGCGAAGACAGAGACCGTTTGAGACAGCTCATAACAGGTCTTGATGCGACTAAAGTTCTGGTTACGCATGGAACCGATACGATGGTTGATACGGCACGATCTCTCGAAGGTATTGGAGGGAAGGTTATCGTTTTGACGGGCGCTATGCGACCTGCGCGCTTCTCTGATACGGACGCTTTGTTTAATGTTGGCCTGGCAATTGGGGCTTTGCGGTCTCTAGATGAAGGTGTCTATGTCGCAATGAGTGGCAAGGTATTTGAGCCTAAGCAAGTTGTTAAGAATCGTGCAAAACAGCGCTTCGAACTTGACAACTAGGGACCTTTCTCGCTGCCCTCAATGTGGTGGTCCGAACAAGTGTTGCATGGCAAAAGAAGGCGTTAATAAGGTTGACCTCAAGTGTTGGTGCATGGATCTCATATCTCCATCGGTGGCAGCAAGCGCGGTTGCTGATGAAACGACTAGAACTGAACGTCTGGTTACTGACAACCTAGCGTGTTACTGCGAGCCCTGCTTAAAGGCTTTGCGTGGCAAAAGTGAGTGATGTAATCCGGTGTGAATCAGGTTAAAATTTGTTTTTGCTGCAAGGAAAGCGCTTAATTCCATGAAGATAATTTTCTACGTTGCAATTGCCGGTGCGATCGGCGCACTTTCACGGTTTGCCATGGTCTCTTGGATAGGGCCTAGGTATTTTCCGTGGGCTACTCTGACTGTTAATGCTCTAGGTTCGTTTGCAATGGGAATTGCATTCATAGTCATTGTTGAAAAAGGCCTTGTTGACCCGAGCATGAAGCCTTTGCTGATGACTGGCGGCCTTGGTGCATTTACCACATTTTCTGCCTTTTCTCTCGAAACATGGGATTTGTTTGAGAAGGGAGATTGGTTGAGCGCAGCGCTTTATATCCTTGTTTCTGTAGCCCTTTGCTTGGTTGCAGCTGGAGCGGGCATCGCGCTCGCTCGACATACTATTTCATAGACTCTCAGATAAGAATTAATAGATTATGTTAGACCCAAAATTTATACGTAACAATGCAGACCTAGTCGCGGAAAAGCTAAAGATCAAAAAATATCAGTTTGATGTTGCTGCCTTTAACTCACTCGAGGAAACACGTAAGGGCCTCCAAATTGAAACAGAAACACTTCAGAGCGAGCGTAACTCTCGCTCTAAGGGGATCGGTAAGGCCAAGGCTTCCGGGCAAGATATAGCCCCGTTGATCGCCGAAATGGACCAAATGGGTGCTGATCTCGAATCAAAGAAAGCTGAATTGAAGGCCCTGCAAGATGAGATGAACACGATACTCGCTGGCATGCCAAATATCCCTGATGATGATGTGCCAGAGGGGCAGGACGAAAACGATAACGTTGAAGTCCGGACTTGGGGCGAAAAGACAGCCTTTGATTTTGAAGTTAAAGATCATGTTGCCTTAGGTGAGCAGCTAAAAGGTATGGACTTTGAGTCTGCGAGTAAACTGACCGGATCTCGCTTTGTCGTCATGCGAGGGCAACTTGCTCGACTGCATCGAGCTTTAGCTCAGTTCATGCTGAATACCCATACAGAAAGAAATGGTTACGAAGAACTTTACCTGCCATATATTGTGAATGATGAGTCTTTGTTTGGTACAGGGCAGCTTCCTAAGTTCGGCGAAGATTTGTTCAAGTTACATGCAGAACGCGATTTTTATCTTATTCCTACTGCTGAGGTGCCTGCTACAAACCTTGTGCGCAATGAGATTATTGACGAAAGCGATCTTCCTTTGAAATTCGTATGTCATACACCGTGTTTCAGAAGCGAAGCGGGTTCATATGGTCGCGATGTGCGCGGAATGATTCGACAGCATCAGTTTGACAAAGTCGAGCTTGTTCAGGTCGTTAAGCCAGAAAACTCTGATGCAGCGCTAGAGGAGTTAACCGGTCACGCTGAAGATATTTTGCAACAATTAGGTCTACCGTACCGTGCCGTTAAATTGTGCGGAGGGGATTTAGGTTTTTCCGCTGTGAAAACGTACGACCTAGAAGTGTGGTTGCCTGGACAGCAAGCCTATCGCGAAATATCGTCTTGCAGCAATACTAGAGACTTTCAAGCGCGTCGAATGCAAGCTCGTTTCCGCGATAAGTCTGGCTCAAAGCCTGAGTTGGTGAATACCTTAAATGGTTCTGGACTGGCGGTCGGTCGAACCATGATTGCGGTAATGGAAAATTATCAAAATTCTGACGGAACAATTACAGTACCTGAAGTTTTGAGACCATATATGGGTAACGTGTCAGTTATCGGTGCGTAGTTGTTTTAGAAGGTTTTAATGTTTCGTCTACCGCTGTTTTTCTCGGGTAATGGACGTGTCGCTCTCGTATTAGGCGACGGCACAGTCGCTCAGCGTAAAGCTCAACTGCTATTGCGTTCGGGTTGCAATGTTCGCGTTTTGAGCACCGATCGTTCTGAGTGGCTTGGACAGCCTTTCTATGAACGGGCAGTAGATAGTGGCACGCTTGAACTTATAAATACCTTAGACAGTAGTTCCGCTCTAGAGCAATGCTGGCAAGGTATTTTTATTGCTGTCGCCGCGCATGATGACCCCAATGTCAATACACCGTTTATAGTTCTGGCAAAGTCAAAAGCAGTTCTGGTCAATGCTCTAGGAGACGCTGCGGCTAGCGACTTTCTTTTTCCGTCTATTATAGATCGGGCTCCTATTATGGCGGCCGTATCTTCAGGAGGCGAGCTACCAATCTTGAGTCGTTTAATTCGTAGCCGAATTGAAGCGGTTTTACCCCAT
>JAWUYI010000103.1:0-22072 GCA_034110885.1 Oleiphilaceae bacterium | reverse complement strand
GCTGGTTGTGGCGAAGCCATATGTGCAGCAGTTTGTAGAAGACCTGTAATAGGTTTCTCGCCTCTCGCGCTTTCCCTTCGTCATCTATTTTTACCGCTGGGAATTTAGGATTCTCGGCTTTGATCGTATTGATTCTTGTTTGATCTTCCTCAATGTGACTGCTGTTGCGCGGTGAAGGTTTCAACTGATTGAGTTGTTGTAAACAGAGAATCGATTGCTCGCTTAACATGATGCGCATTGGATTATTGAGATACTGTGGAGGTAACTCTGCGAGTAAACGCTGGATGTTGCGATGCCTTTCGCTGTAGAGCGATAGCTTGCGCACTTTCTCAATGCGAGCTTTTTCGCGAGCTTGAACGAATACGACTAAGGCAATACCTGCGCATACCAAACTCGTAACGACGATCGTTATAGCTATCCCGGGCATAGATAAGTCACTAATTATTATAAATAAATGATATTTATAATGAGTATAGACTAGCTCTGAATATTTGCGTCAAGCCTATGAAGTGTATACAAAACGGTAACTTGGAGAGTTTGTGCGGCCTTGTGCCAAGATTTAGACCTCGCAATCCTCCCTTCGTGGTTGGGATTTGACCTATTTTAAGGTAGACTCTTGCGCCTTTTCATACACCCTTCAAGGCACCGTAGTTGTCTGGATGGTGAACCCTTCAAAGTAACCTTTAGTGTTGAGGTTGATACACATGACAGAACGTATCCAAGCTGGCGGCCTGCAAGTCGCGAAAGAGCTGTACGATTTCGTAAACGAAAAAGCAATTCCAGGCACAGGCATTGAACCCGATCAGTTTTGGTCGAACTTTGGTTCGCTTGTGGCAGACCTTGCTCCTCGCAACAAAGAGCTTCTAGCCAAGCGTGACAGCTTACAAGCTCAAATTGATGCGTATCACACTGAACGCAAAGGCCAGCAACTTGATGCGGCGGAATACAAAGCGTTTCTTAAAGAAATTGGTTACCTTCTTCCAGAGGGTGATGCTTTTTCTGCGACCACTGCAAAATCAGAGCCTGAAATCGGGCAGATGGCTGGGCCGCAATTGGTTGTGCCGGTAATGAATGCACGTTTTGCATTGAACGCTTCGAATGCTCGCTGGGGTTCATTGTACGATGCGCTCTATGGTACCAACGTGATCTCTGAAGACGGTGGCGCAGAGAAGGGTTCTGGTTACAATAAAGTGCGTGGCGACAAGGTTATTGCCTATGCTCGTAACTTCTTGAACGAAGCTGCGCCTTTGGCGTCAGGTGATCATGTGAACAGCACAAACTACGCTGTGATTAATGGTCAACTTGAAGTGACTTTGGCAGATGGTTCGACTACGGGCTTGAAAGATGCCGGTAAGTTTATGGGTTACACGGGTGATGCTGCAGCGCCAGTTGGCGTACTACTTAAAAACAACGGTCTTCGTTTCGAAATCCAAGTTGATGCATCAACACCTGTAGGTGCAACCGATCCTGCGGGCTTGAAAGACATTCTTATGGAGTCGGCGTTGACGACTATCATGGACTGTGAAGATTCTGTTGCGGCCGTGGACGCAGAAGACAAAGTGATCACTTACGGAAACTGGCTCGGCCTTATGAAAGGTGATCTAGCTGAAGAAGTGGTTAAAGGCGGCAAGTCGTTCACGCGTGTCATGAATCCTGACCGTGAGTATTTAGATCCTCAAGCTCAGCCGTTTAGCATCAAAGGGCGCTCTATGCTGTTTGTGCGTAATGTTGGACACTTGATGACGAACCCAGCGATTTTGCTTGCAGATGGAAGCGAAATTCCTGAAGGCATAATGGATGGCGTGATCACAGCTTTGATCGCTATTCACGATCTTAATGGCAACGCACCGTTTCAAAATTCAACCACAGGTTCGGTAAATATCGTTAAGCCGAAGATGCATGGTCCTGAAGAAGTTGCGTTTGCTAACGAGTTGTTTGGTCGTGTTGAAGATGCACTTGGCTTGCCTCGTTTTACCATGAAAATGGGCATCATGGACGAAGAGCGCCGCACCACTGTTAACTTGAAAGAATGTATCCGAGCGGCGAAAGACCGTGTTGTATTTATCAACACTGGGTTCTTGGACCGCACAGGTGATGAATTACATACATCTATGCTTGCTGGCCCGTTTGTCGCGAAGACAAAAATGAAGCAGCAAACGTGGATCAATGCCTACGAAGACTGGAACGTTGATACGGGGCTCGAGACGGGCTTGTCTGGTCGCGCTCAGATCGGTAAAGGCATGTGGCCTATCCCTGATGAAATGGGCATGATGATGGAACAGAAGATCGGCCATCCTAAAGCCGGTGCGAATACTGCTTGGGTTCCTTCTCCGACTGCAGCTACGCTGCATGCTATGCATTACCACAAGGTAGATGTATTTGCTGTTCAAGAAGAATTGAAAGCGCGTCAGCACGCGTCGATAGACGATATCTTATCTGTGCCTCTTATGAGTGCGGAAGACGTTGCTGCCCTAACACCTGAATTTATTCAGAATGAAGTCGACAACAACTGTCAGGGTATTCTTGGTTATGTTGTACGTTGGATCGATAGTGGTGTTGGTTGTTCGAAAGTTCCAGACATCCACAATGTTGGTCTAATGGAAGATCGCGCAACCTTGCGTATTTCTTCTCAGCATCTGGCGAACTGGCTTGAGCATGGCGTTTGTACTCAGGAGCAAGTTGAAGAAAGCCTTAAGCGTATGGCTGCCATTGTAGATGGTCAGAACGCGGGTGACGCAAGCTATATCAATATGGCGCCAAGCTTCGACGGGATTGCGTTCCAAGCAGCTTCAGACTTGATCTTTAAGGGTAAAGAGCAGCCAAGTGGGTACACAGAACCGCTTTTGCATGCGTATCGTTTGAAGTTTAAGGCTCAAGCTTAAACCGAGCTAATAAAAAACCGGCTTCGTCAGCCGGTTTTTTTTCGTCTTGATTTTGTCTGTCGAAGGGAGGTCATCAAGAGCGAGCGCTATCTGGGAAGTGTTCGCAGGGGGGCTTTTCAATCGTTAAATAGCTAGGCGGCGAATTTCCATTGACGGCACAGAATGTTGCCATTTATGCTCAAACTGGAAACGTGAGCGCTCTGCGATGGCCTTGTTGCCTATATGTGCGGCACCATAAAACCCATATTCTTTTTTGCGAAGCAGGGTCGAATTATCATCGCACAGGTATATCCACTCTCTTATTTCAGAGTTATTTTGAACAAGTTTCCTGATCTGTATAAAACTTGAAAGCTTGTGTGCCAGCTCAATAATGGGCTTGTGCCCCTTTTTTTGTTGACGGTCATGAGCGAGCAATATACGTACTTCAGATCTCTGATGTCTAATAGCAAGTTCTTGAAGTAATCTCACGTTTTCTTTATCTGTGAGAATGGGATCTTCAATACTTTCACATAATATCCACACTCTGCGCTGAGCGTTGCCAAGTAATAACTTTCCAAGCTCTTGAAAGGTGCTAGAGCTATCAAAGGGAATACCCTTGTCTTTAAGGCCTTTTTGGCTTAGAGATTCTTGTTCCATAGTGTGCTGGTTTGGTGACGTTAAGGTGGCAAAGCGTTCTTCTAATGACGCTAAGTTTGGATGCACTAATTCAAGAGCATCGGCTTGATGCGTTTTTAGGAAAGGCAGGGTAATGGTCTCTTCAATAAACCCACAGGACAGAAATAGCTTTAATTGATCTCGTTGAATTGTGGTATTCACTTCTTGCACTTTGGCAAGATGCATCTGTCTCAAGCTATGGTGAAGCAGTACCTGACAAAGTTTTGTAGCACTATGCGCTTCTCTTACCATTAGGGTGTCAATGCGGGCGAAATGATTGAGAAATCGTGATGAGCAAAAGCCTAAAACATGAGAGCCTGCCAGAGCCAAACAGAGATAAGATTTAGGTTCTATGCGATAGCCGAGCATTTCTTCTATCTGGCCACGAATGGGCAGCGGAAGCTGGCTAAGCGCAAGATAGTTTATATTTACTGAAGACATATTTATTAGTGCCTCTAGTTGCTCGGTACAAAGTCGCCTTCGTTAATCAGTAAACCTCCGTGGTTTACTAAGGCGCAGAGTGCATGTTTAGCATCTAGTGTAGTGCATATTTTGGCAATTTGTTGTGCGCCAAGCTTCTCTTGGTCGCACAAATATTGAACAAATGTGAAATCCGTTTGACTTAAATCAAAGTTGTGCCCGTCCACATACAAACGTAAACCTAGTTTTGTATGGCTATAAGAAAAGCGTGAGCCTTCGTTTTTCTCTATTGTTAGATTATCTTGCAGTGCTTCTTCGAAATCAGACCAAGTGAATTCCTGCTCGGTTGGAATGATGATTTGTGGATTTTTAGGCTCTGTCAGAAAGCAGCCAAGCCATTGCTCGAATAGAGCATCATCTTGGATTGCGCTTAGCATTAATTCTTGCAGCTGTTTGATCGACTGTTGAGCGAGTTCGCCTTTGGAGTCTTGCACACAAAGGTCCGGGTCGGCGTAGAGTTTATCTTCTGCATGCTCAAGGACATAATCTGTGAATTGACTCAGCATAGATTGTTGCGCGGGGGCTCTAAAGCCAACAGACAATGTAATGCATTCATCTTCGGCAACACCGTAATGTGCAAGCCCAGGAGGGACGTAGAGCAAGTCGCCCGGTTCGAGCACCCACGAGGCGCTTTCTTCGAACTCAGTCAGAATTGAAAGCTGTGTGTCGTCTCGGGTATTTGTTTGGCTATCACATGATTGCCCAAGGCGCCAATGCCTGCGCCCATAGGCTTGAAGCAAGAATACATCGTATTGATCGAAATGAGGGCCAACGCTGCCTCCCTGAGGAGCATAAGACGCCATAATGTCATCGATGCGCCAATTAGGGATAAACGAAAACAGGCTCTTCAGTTCGTTGACTTCGGGGGCCCATGCATCGAGTTGCTGTATGAGTAGGGTCCAGTTTGTTTCAGGTAGCTGCTCAAACGTCTGCTCAGTAAAGGGTCCGTTTTTTAGAACCCAAGGTGTGCCTTGGTCAGACTCTAAGACAATTCGTGACTCAACTTCTTTCTCGAGTGCTAAACCTGCTAAATCATCTGCTTCGATCGGGCACTGGTAGTGCGGAATGGCCTGTCGGATGAGCAAGGGTTTTTTCTGCCAATATTCTTTCAAAAATTGCCCGGGGCTAATGCTTCCGAGCAATTGTATTGGTGCGGCAGGGTCGATCTTAAGCATCAATGGCTTTTGCTTGCGCAGCCGCGTTACCGATATAGCTAGCAGGTGTCAGTGACAAGAGTTCATTTTTAGCGGCTTCTGGAATATCCAATGTACTAACAAATTCTTGTATACGCGTTTCCGACATATCGTTTCCGCGAGTTAGTTCTTTAAGCTTCTCGTAGGCTTGTTCAATGTTATAGCGACGCATGACCGTTTGAATCGGCTCGGCCAGAACTTCCCAAGCGCCGTTTAAATCGCTGTTAAGTTTTTCTGGATTGATTTCAAGTTTGTTAAGACCTTTCATCAGCGATTGATAAGCAATCAAGCTATGTGCCAAACCGACACCAAGGTTTCTTAGCACGGTTGAATCTGTCAGATCACGCTGCCAGCGAGAAATAGGCAGTTTCTGTGCGAGGTGAGTTAACAATGCGTTTGCTATGCCTAGATTGCCTTCAGAGTTCTCGAAGTCAATTGGATTAACTTTGTGCGGCATGGTTGAAGACCCAACCTCGCCTGCCACAGTTTTTTGCTTGAAGTATCCGAGTGAAATGTAGGCCCAAATGTCTCGATCTAAGTCGATCAAAATCGTGTTAAAGCGCGCGACAGCGTCGAATAGCTCAGCGATATAGTCATGTGGCTCAATTTGCGTTGTATACGGGTTGAAGGTAATGCCTAAAGACCCTACAAAGTTTTGTGCGTGAGCGACCCAGTCTACTTCAGGGTAGGCAGAAATGTGAGCGTTGTAGTTGCCTACTGCGCCATTGATTTTGCCCAGAAATTCTACGGATTCAATTTGCTTCATTTGGCGGCGCAGTCGTGCAACGACGTTCGCTAATTCCTTTCCCATTGTTGTGGGTGAGGCAGTTTGTCCGTGAGTTCGTGACAGCATTGGTTGCTCTGCAAACTCTAGCGTTAGATCCCTAAGGCGATCAATTACCTTGTGCATTTCAGGAAGCACAGCGGTTTCTAGCCCTGCTTTTAGCATTAAAGCATGAGACAGGTTGTTAATGTCTTCAGAGGTGCAGGCAAAGTGCACAAATTCAAGGCTTTTAGAGAGTGCGGGCAGTGTGCTTTCTTGTGCAGCGAATTTTTCTTTAATTAAGTACTCAACTGCTTTCACGTCGTGGTTTGTGGTGCGTTCTATTTCTTTCACTCGCTCGGCGTCTTCTAGCGAAAACTCATCAACAATCGTATTCAGAAAGGCATCTTCTTTTTCTGTAAAAGGAGCGAGCTCCACTATGCCGGGATTGTTGGCTAAAGCTTGTAGCCAGCAAATTTCAACTTTGACGCGAGCATGAATAAGCCCGAATTCACTAAAGCTGGCTCTAAGCGCAGAAACTTTACTGCCATAACGGCCATCAATCGGAGAAACAGCGGTGAGAGAACTAAGTTGCATAGAAGGGACTCTTTGGTTGAACGCAAAAATTTGAGCGCAAATTCTACTACACTCTCACTCAGACATGAAATTTAAGCCTCAATAAGCTTAGATTTCAGCATTTTGCTTGTGTTTGCTAGCTTGGATTTTTTGAAAATAAAGTGCCAACGATGCCCGCCGACTTGCCGCCATAAGGTTGCCGAACGTATTCCTGCTAGCAGTAAGGCTCTGATTTTGGCCGCGTTATGTTCGATCTGTAAGTGCTTGGCGTGACCTGCGACCTGGATGCGCGTGTTGAAGGTGCTGATTGTATCTTGGTAAACGCTTGCGAGGCTTGCGATGACATTTTCGTGCGTGATCGAAAAGTGTTCTTTTTGCTGTGATGCGCGCTCGATTCGGGAGCCGAGGGCTTGCAGCATGTCGGGTTTTTTGGCGAGTTTATGTTGCAGATGCATCAGCGCAAGACCATACCTAAGGATATGTGCGTCTTGACGATTTCCTGCTTGAGTGAGTGCGCTTTCTATGCGCTCAAAGCCTTTTAGCAGGCGTTCGGGGTGCGCATACACCGATGCTGTATCGGGTGGGTTGGTGATAAAAAGCGTTTCAAGCATTGCGGCAAGTTCTGCTTCGTCGCAGTTGCCGGTTTGAGCGATTTGATCCACTAGGGCGCAGCATTGAAAAACACCGGCGAGTGCAAGAGTTTGTTCTTCGATACTGTTCATGAAGCTGAGGTGCTCTCTATAATTGCCCCGCCTAGGCAGCGGTCATCGGAATAAAACACAATAGACTGTCCTGGAGTGACGGCTCTCTGCCCAGTATCGAAGGCCACATGAAGGCGTCCGTCATCTAAAGCGTGAATAGTGCATTTTTGATCGGCCTGCCGATAACGAACCTTCGCCGAGCATTTGAACGGCAGAGGTGCCGGGGGCTCATTGATCCAATCGAGTTTGTCGCAAACTAAGCTGTCGGCGAATAGCATTGGGTGCTGTGCGCCTTGCACCACAACAAGCACGTTGCGCTGAAGATCTTTCTTCGCGACATACCATGGTGATTCATCATAGTTTTTTAGGCCGCCGATACCTAAACCTTGGCGCTGGCCGATGGTGTGGTACATCAGCCCTTGATGGGTCCCTATCACGGTTCCGTCATCTGTTTCTATATCGCCTGGTTGGGCTGGCAGATATTGTTTAAGAAAGTCCGCAAACTTACGTTCGCCTATAAAACATATGCCTGTACTGTCTTTTTTGTCGTGGGTGATTAAATCGTGCTCTTCGGCTAAGCGTCGAACTTCTGGTTTTTCAATCTCACCGACAGGGAATAAGGTTTTGGCGATTT
Organism: Oleiphilaceae bacterium; assembly: GCA_034110885.1. Lineage (GTDB taxonomy): Bacteria > Pseudomonadota > Gammaproteobacteria > Pseudomonadales > Oleiphilaceae > PZPK01. The sequence goes on along the minus strand of JAWUYI010000103.1, from coordinate 14,189 downwards.
TGTCACCACCGACTGCGTACAGAAAATAACTTTGATCTTTATTGTTGTCTAAACCTTTGAGCAGCCAAGTCTCGTCGCCATGCTTTGCATTTCGCACATAGTGTCCTGTAGCGATAAAATCTGCACCGAGCGTTATGGCGTAGTCCAAAAAAGCTTTGAACTTAATTTCTTTGTTGCAAAGAATGTCAGGGTTAGGAGTGCGACCAGCCTTGTATTCATCTAGAAAATACTCGAAAACGCGGTCCCAGTATTCGGCTGCGAAATTGGCTTGGTGTAAATGCATTCCGAGTTTGTCGCACACGGCTTGCGCGTCATTTAGGTCCGTTATTGCAGTGCAGTATTCGGTACCATCATCCTCGTCCCAGTTTTTCATAAACAGCCCTTCCACTTGATAACCTTGCTGCTTAAGCAAAAGTGCTGATACGGACGAGTCTACGCCGCCAGACATACCAACAATGACGCGGGTGTTTTCATTAGGGTTCATTCAAGTAACCAGTAGATATAGTTGAAGTAATATAATGCGCTGATCTTAACTTTTTTGATCGCAGAATTCAGCAATCTTTACGCTATGGCGTGCATTCATATATGTAGTCTAAAGGTAAAGGTGCTCGGCGCTTGTAATCGTCGATGCACTTAAGCACCAAGGGACTGCGAAGCCTGTCTGTTTTTCCAAGGATCTCGTCGTAAGTAAGCCAGTGCGCAGCGATAATGTCCGTGTCGAGCTCTTGTGTGACATGTTTTATAGCGCTTGCTTGAAAGCAATAGCGGTGGTAGCAAACGCCATTCTGTGGCGCCAGATAGGTGTATAGGCCGGTTAATCCCGTAAGCTCTACTTGCCAGCCTGTTTCTTCTAGGGTTTCTCGAACAGCCGCTTCGAAAACTGACTCACCTTCGTCTATATGCCCCGCTGGCTGGTTAAAAACCTGTTCGCCGTAGCTATTTTCTTCAACCATTAGGAAGCGACCATTCTTTTCTACGATGCACGCGACGGTCGCGTGAGGTGTCCAAATTTCACTCATTTACCATACCTCTTACGGGGTGGCCGTGTGTTCGGTTTGTTAGCGATTTTAGGAAGGTGGACTTGCTGGGTTTGGAATTCGCCGGGGGCGAGATTATTCAAGGACCAATTTCCAATTTGATGTCTGATTAGTCGCAAGGTTGGAAATCCCACGTGAGCAGTCATGCGCCGCACTTGTCGGTTTTTTCCTTCCGCAATAACGACTTCGATCCAGCTAGTGGTTTGCTTGGCTCGCTCTCTGATAGGGGGGAAGCGCTTCCAGACTTCTGGAGCATTAATTTTTCTAACCTGTGCGGGCTTTGTCGGTCCGTCTTTTAGCGTGACGCCGCCACTCAGTTGCAGGGCCGCTTCGTTGCTGAACTCGCCCTCTACTTGCACCCAGTAGTGTTTTTTAAGCTTGTGCTTAGGATCAGCAATTCTAGCCTGTAGTGCGCCATCATCGCATAAGAGGAGCAAGCCTTCGGAGTCGTAGTCTAGGCGACCAGCAGGGTACACACCGGGCTCTGAAATATAATCAGCTAAGGTGTTTCTACCTTCTGTATCGGTAAATTGAGACAGTACTTGAAAAGGCTTGTTAAATAATAGTAGGCGCGCCATACATTGCTTGTTCAGGTGAAAGCCCGATTGTAGCAGTTTCAGCGGTCGCTTGAAAAACGATGTGAGAAGAGAAAAAGCAGCAGGAATTCAAAAGCACCGTGCTAAAGCACGATGCTTGCCCAAAATAACTTGGCGTGTGGGGCTGTGTTTACATTGCAGCCGCTTTTTGCCTTTGTTCAGTGGTTTGCTCTGCGCTAGACTCTTGCTGTTCAAGTATCGGGCTTGACTCATCTGCGACAGAAATGACTTCGTTGTCAATTGCTGCGCTGTCGGTGTTATCTGCAAGGCTTTCTAATGCGCTAATGCTGACGGCGTGGATGCCTTTTCCGCTAGGTTGCTTGTCAAATGTAACGGCCTGACCTGCTTTTAGTGTCTTATAGCCTTCCATCTGAATAGATGAGAAATGCGCAAACAGATCTTCCGAGCATCCATCCTCTACGATAAATCCGTAACCCTTGGCGTTGTTGAACCACTTAACTTTACCCTGGTACATAGGCGACTCCCGTGTCGTTTCGTTTGCATTAAGTCCGACTGTATCGGCTCATAATGCAAAGGTGTGTTTTATTTTTATTTGTAAGTTGTAACGAGCATTACGTTACAACACGTTAATTTTGGTCTCAAAACGAGCAGAGTCAAGTTTTTTGCTTGAAAAAATTGATGGTGTGCTCACTTACGTTTAAACAATTTCACATTCTGTCCGCAGTCTCGCGAGAGTTTCGTGTTTAATCGCCGGTATTCCGCCTTTATGTTATAAAGTGTGTTCAAAATTATGGTCTGGTTAAATTGTTTCTATCGTATTGAAAAATACGAGTAGAGGACCAATATAGTTATTAATGTAAAAAAACGTTTCGGGTTATGAGTAAATTGAACAATTGTCTACTAGTATTAAACCAAGGCTCTGATACGGACCCTAGCCTGCCGAATCATGATGATGGTGTTTTGGTTGTGCCAGAAAAACCGGCATTGAAAAAGCCATCGCAGTATCAGGTCATGATGCTTAACGATGACTTCACGCCGATGCACTTTGTTGTTGAAGTGCTGCTTCACTTCTTTGCAATGAATGAAGAACAGGCGACGCAGGTCATGTTAGCAGTACACACCCAAGGGAAGGCGGTGTGTGGCGTGTTTACCAGGGATATAGCGGAGACGAAAGTTGCGCAGGTGAATCAGTATTCGGCGGAGTGTGACCATCCACTTCTTTGCGAACTGCAAAAGTTAGATTGAGTTGAACTTTCTGGGGTGATGAAAAATGTTAAGTAAAGACCTAGAGCTTACTTTGAATGAAGCGTTTAAAAATGCGAGAGAGAAACGTCATGAGTTCATGACAGTTGAGCATTTGCTCCTAGCTCTGTTAGACAACGAAGCTGCCCTCAAAGTATTGGGCGCATGCGGCGTTGAGTTGGCGGGCTTACGTCGAGAACTTACTGAGTTTGTCGACTCTACCACTCCACTAATTCCAACGACTGACGATGAACGCGAAACCCAACCTACCTTGGGATTTCAGCGAGTATTGCAGCGCGCAGTTTTTCACGTGCAATCCAGCGGTAAGAAAGAAGTGACCGGAGCCAATGTTCTGGTCGCAATTTTCAGTGAGCAAGAAAGCCAAGCCGTGTATGTGTTGAAAAAACAGAATGTCGCACGTATCGACGTTGTAAATTATATCTCTCATGGCGTTTCGAAAGTGCCTGGCTTGAGCGAAGAGCAAAATAATGAGCCAGAATCTAATGAAGAAGGCCTAGAGTCAGCGGGTTCGCAAAGCGACCCTCTTGATAGTTACGCGACCAACCTAAATCAAGTTGCAATGGAAGGGCGTATCGACCCTCTGATTGGTAGAGAGGCGGAAGTTGAACGCGTGGTACAAATTTTAGCGAGACGCCGCAAAAATAACCCTCTGTTGGTGGGTGAAGCGGGCGTAGGTAAAACCGCGATAGCCGAGGGCTTAGCGAAGAAAATCGTCGAAGGTGATGTGCCAGATATTATTGCCGATGCTGAGGTTTACTCTCTAGATTTGGGTGCCTTGCTTGCGGGTACAAAGTACCGAGGTGATTTTGAAAAACGCTTTAAAGGATTGTTGGCTGAGCTGAAAAAGCGCGACCATGCCATTTTGTTTATTGATGAAATTCATACCATTATCGGAGCAGGCTCTGCCTCTGGCGGTGTAATGGATGCATCTAATTTATTGAAGCCACTCCTTAGTTCAGGCGAAGTACGCTGCATCGGGTCTACTACGTTTACGGAGTTTCGCGGTATCTTCGAGAAAGATAGTGCGTTAGCAAGGCGTTTCCAGAAAATTGATGTGAATGAGCCTAATGTGGAAGATACTTTCCAGATCCTTAAAGGTTTGAAGTCACAGTTCGAAGAGCATCATGAGCTCAAGTACACCGATAAAGCTTTGCGCGCAGCAGCTGAACTAGCGGACCGCTATATCACAGACCGTCACATGCCAGATAAGGCAATTGATGTGATTGATGAGGCGGGTGCAGGGCAGCGCTTGAAGCAGGAAGGTAAACGCAAGAAGGTGATAAATGTGCAGGCGATAGAAGATGTGGTTGCAAAAATTGCACGCATCCCGCCGCGCAATGTATCTACGTCAGACAAAGACATGCTGAAGAATATAGAACGCGACTTGAAAATGGTTGTGTTTGGTCAAGATACTGCAATCGAGTCTCTTTCTACAGCAATTAAACTGTCTCGGGCGGGCTTAAAATCGCCAGAGAAACCAGATGGCGCATTTTTGTTTTCGGGCCCCACGGGTGTGGGTAAAACGGAAGTTACGAAGCAGCTTTCTAAAGTACTTGGGATTGAGTTAGTTCGCTTTGATATGTCGGAATACATGGAACGTCATACTGTGAGCCGCTTGATTGGCGCTCCTCCGGGTTATGTTGGCTATGATCAGGGCGGTTTGTTGACCGAGGCGGTTAATAAGAATCCACACTGTGTTTTGTTGTTAGATGAAATTGAAAAGGCGCACCCTGAAGTGTTTAATCTGTTATTGCAGGTTATGGATCACGGTACCTTGACCGATAATAACGGTCGTAAAGCCGACTTCCGTCATGCGGTGTTGGTGATGACAACCAACGCCGGCGCCGAGCAGCTCGGTAAGCGCACCATGGGCTTTTCGGAACAGGATAACTCTACCGATGGTATGGAAGCATTGAACAAGATGTTTTCACCAGAGTTTAGAAATCGCTTAGACAGCATTATTCAGTTTGCACCGTTGGCAAAAGATACTGTTTGCTTTGTGGTTGATAAGTTCCTTACCGAGCTTCAAGCACAGCTGGATGAGAAACGTGTGGTTCTGCATGTTGATGACCAAGTGAAGGCTTATCTAGCAGAGAAAGGCTACGATGAGAAGATGGGCGCTCGCCCAATGGCGCGCTTGATTCAAGAAGAGGTTAAAAAGCCTTTGGCGGAAGAAATACTATTTGGAAGTTTATCAAATGGTGGTGACGTTAATATCAGGTTGAAAGGCGACGGACTTACGTTTGAGTTTGAGAAAGAGCCTGAGTCTGCTTAGGCTTGAGTCTGTTCTGAGGTAAGCGCTTAAGGTTAAACGTTTAAAGTTACGCGCACAGAAAAAGGGAGCATTGCTCCCTTTTTTGATGTCAGCGACAAAGCCGCTAGCATTACCTAACGATAGGCGATTAGCGCGCGCGGTAAGTGATGCGGCCTTTGCTTAGGTCGTAAGGAGTAAGTTCTACCTTGACCTTATCGCCAGTTAAAATACGGATGTAGTTTTTGCGCATTTTTCCAGAAATGTGCGCAGTCACGACATGACCGTTTTCTAATTCCACTCGGAACATCGTGTTTGGTAAGGTATCAATGATTGTACCTTCCATTTCAATGACATCTTCTTTCGCCATTAAAGCGTAACCTCATTTGAGCATAGGGGAGTGCCGTAAGCACTGCGAATCGGGGTGCGTTATTATTTCACCCGTCTAAAAAAGCGACATTCTGCCTGATTCTAAGCCAATTCGCAAAAATAGAATGAAATGATCTTCGCTTATTTACAAGTGTTCGCGATTTCTAACATGGTCTGTTCATCTAACCACTGATCTTCGATGAACGCTTCAAACGGTTTGAAGTCTGTTTTGTAAGACATTTTTTGGCAACTCGCGATGAAGTAACCAAGATAAACAAAAGGCAGTCCGAGGTTTTGAGCTTCTAGTATCTGCCATAGTACTGCGTACTTTCCTAGGCTTAGGTGCTCGTATTCAGGGTCAAAAAATGTATAGATTGCGGACAGGCCATCGGGGAGCTGGTCAACTACCGCCAATGCAACGACGCGTCCCTCCATCGAGAACTCAACAAATCGTGTCGAAGAGTGCCCCTCAACTAAAAATGACCGGTATTGCTCACGACTAGGAGGAAACATGTCGCCATCTGAGTGCCGGGCATTAATATATTTCTCGTAGAGTAAGTAATGATCTTCATGAAAGTCGGGTGTTTGGTACTGCCAGCTTAGGCCTTTATTGTTTCTCAGTAAGCGTTTTTGACTGCGTGAGGGCTTGAACTTTGACGCAAGTACTCTGATTGGGGTGCAGGCCTTACATGCGCCGCAATGAGGTCGATAGTAATGCGTGCCACTTCGGCGAAAGCCTAGGTTTGATAGCTGGTTGTAGATCGGTAGTGTGACGTCGGCCTTTGGGTCCACGAACATTGTGGTCGCGAGCTGCCCTTCAATGTAGCTGCAGTCGTGTTCTGGCGTGGCGTAAAAAACGAGTGTTTGTAAATTGCTCATCCTGTTGCAAGCCTTATCTTAGCGCGCAATGGCGTCGCATATGTCTTCGTCAAACATCCAATGTGAATGATCCGGTTCTTGCGATGCTGAGTCAAGTGTCTCAAGGAACTGATCTCTGGGTATGGCTTCTGCGCCGAGCGAAAGCAAGTGTGGATTCTCAATTTGGCAGTCTATCAAGGGGAAGTTCCAGCGTTGAAGCTGCTTGCATAGCGCTGAAAATGCAATTTTTGAAGCATTGGGCGCTAAGGAAAACATGGACTCGCCAAAAAAGCTATGTCCAAGCGCTACCCCGTAAAGTCCGCCTATTAAGGCGCCATCTTGCCATACTTCTACTGAGTGCGCGTAACCCAGCGCATGCAATTCTGAGTAGGCAGACTTCATCTCGTCAGTGATCCAACCGTCTTCGCTTTCGTCGCGAGAACAATGATGAATAACCTCTGAAAATTCGCGGTCAAAAGACAAAGTAACAGCGTGTTTGCGGATGTGTTTCTTTAACGATTTGGATATGTGTACTTTCTCAGGGAAAACGACACAGCGCGGATTTGGACTCCACCAAAGAATGGGTTCGTCTTTGCTAGACCAAGGAAAGATCCCTGCACGATAGGCGCTAAGAAGGCGTTCGGTCGATAAATCGGCTCCAGCAGCGAGTAAACCGTTTGGCTCCTGAAGCGCTGTGTCACTTGGAGGGAACGGGTCATTGTTTTGCAACCAAGGCAGAAGGCTCATTGTTTCGGGCTAGCTCACTTTATAGGCGTAAGAATGTTGGTTAAGGGTTAAGTATAGAACCAAAAACGTACTTGGGATGAAAAGCAGAAAATCGAATTGTTTTAACGAAGAGAATTGAAAAAGTTGTGGTGTTAAAAGTTGATTGTGTGAACAGTCGTTGGTGAAAGTGCGCGAGCTTAGGTGAATATTTGCGAAATAAATGGGGCGGATAAGTCCGCCCCATTCAGGTAGTGCTTAGACAAGGTCGTCTAAATATTTCTCGGCATCTAGTGCGGCCATGCACCCGAAGCCTGCAGAAGTGATTGCTTGACGGTAAACTTGGTCTGTAACATCGCCTGCAGCGAAAACGCCAGGAATGCTTGTCGCTGTAACGCCACCGTTGAGGCCTGACTTAATCGTTAAGTAACCGTTATCCATTTCCAGCTGATCGTTAAATAGTTCGGTGTTTGGTTTGTGACCAATGGCTATAAAAACGCCGGTTAGATCGATTTCTTTAGTGTCGCCAGTTTCTGTGGATTTCACACGAACACCTGTCACGCCAGCATCATCGCCAAGAACTTCTTCAAGTGTATGATTCCATTCGAGCGTAATGTTGCCATTCTTTGCCTTCTCATGAATCTTGTCTTGCAGGATTTTTTCAGAGCGCAAAGTGTCCCTGCGGTGAATCAAAATCACCTCTTTTGCAATGTTGGATAGGTAAAGTGCTTCTTCTACGGCGGTATTACCACCGCCAATTACTGCAACTGTTTGATTCTTGTAGAAGAATCCGTCGCAGGTTGCGCATGCGCTCACACCACGACCGGCAAACGTCTCTTCAGACTCTAGACCTAAGTATTGAGCAGAGGCACCGGTAGCAATAATCAGTGCGTCGCAGGTGTATTCGCCTGAGTCGCCGGTTAAGCGGAATGGCTTTTGACTTAAATCAGCCTTATTGATGTGATCGAAAATAATTTCTGTATTGAAACGTTCCGCATGCTGCTGCATTCGCGCCATCAATTCTGGCCCCTGTAAACCTTCAACATCGCCTGGCCAGTTGTCCACGTCTGTGGTTTGAGTAAGTTGTCCACCCGCTTGCATGCCAGTGATGATAACCGGCTCTAAATTGGCGCGCGCGCCATAAACGGCCGCAGTGTAGCCGGCAGGGCCTGAGCCTAGAATTAGGAGTTTGGAATGCTTCGCATCACTCATTAGAAAACCTCTTTGATCGATCTACGTAAAATTGGTGGAAATTCTAGCACGCTAATGCACGACAAGATGACTAATTTACTTAATTTCAGATATTTGAATAGCGAATTATCTTTGAAGCGCACGTGTAAAAAGCCTTTTGATAATTCGTATATGTGGGCGAATTAGAATATATCTACTGCTTTGAGGATTTTTTTACTCGACGCTTCGATGTTGCCAGAAAGTTTTGGCATTCGATGGTCGCACACAAAGGGGAATACAGCCTGAATGTCGTCAGGTAATACATGTGATCGGCCTTCTATAAAGGCCCATGCTTTGGCAGCAGCGATAAGTGCTAGAGCGGCCCTTGGCGACAATCCATGCTGTTGGTCGAGCGAGCGACTTGTATTGACGAGTCGATAAACGTAATCAATAACAGCATCTGACACAGTTGTCTTACCGACTAATGTTTGCAGTTTGATGAGTGTTTCAGCCGATAGAGAGGGTTTAAGTCCTCGCATTAGCTGCTGTCGTGATACACCCTTAAGTAAGGCCTTTTCTGCTTCCATTGCTGGATAGCCGAGGCTAATGCGCATCATGAATCGGTCTAGTTGTGACTCGGGTAGTGAGTATGTTCCTGACTGTTCGAGCGGGTTTTGTGTTGCGATGACGAAGAATGGTTCGGCGAGAGAGCGGGTTTTTCCATCGTACGAAATCTGTCTTTCTTCCATGGCTTCAAGCAAGGCGCTTTGAGTTTTTGGTGGTGCTCGGTTGATCTCGTCGGCCAGCAGTACGTTGGTAAAAACAGGGCCCTTTTGAAATAAGAACTTTCCGCTATTGCGATCAAAGATGTTGCCGCCCAAAATATCGCTCGGCAGCATGTCGCTAGTGAATTGAACTCGTTTGTAGTCTAGTCCAAGAATGTTAGCCAAGGCGTGGCTGAGTGTGGTCTTGCCCATTCCTGGGATGTCTTCGATGAGTAAGTGTCCGCGAGCCAAAATGCAGGTCAAAGCGAGCTGAGTCTCTGTGTTCTTTCCCAGAACAATATGATTTAACTGTTCTAGGCATTGATCTACTGCTTTTACTCGTGACATATCAGGCTCTTTAGATTTGCGTTTGGCTCGTTAAGGGCTCGGTATTTTGTTGGTGCTTTGATGTTTGCGCACGCTATGAATAACGTGGTCGCTTTCAAAATAGACCACAAACTCGGGGTACACCCAACTATTTATTGGTGGTTGGCCCTTGGGCTCAGTTTTACTTTCGGGTTCGCCAAAGGCTGCCTGTACGGCATTTTTACTCTGTGCTCGCTTCGGAAGTTCAATAGCTTGGCTGTCCGCACCTTGCTCGCCCACTTTAATTTTAATGGTTTCGGACTGTGCGAAAGTACTCATTGCTAAAAATAAAAGAAATATAAGTTTATACATGGCTCGGTATCTTTTTAAATAGGACTCCTTAAGTAAAGCAAAGACTCCGTGTTTGCGCTGAATACTTTCTAGTAGACATATGGTTTAATTCGCGCATGATCAAGTTATATCCCGCCCGTATTGGTTTTCGTTACACATCCGCCAAACGCCGTAACCACTTTATTTCCTTTATTTCGCTTATCTCAATGGTAGGGCTGATAATAGGTGTAGGGTTGTTGATTACGGTGTTGTCGGTCATGAATGGTTTTGACCGAGAGTTGCAGCAGCGTATTTTGGGTATGGTGCCTCACGCCGTCATCAAACCCTATGCAAGCATGCAAGACTGGCAAGCAGTCGATGACAAAGTTACGCAGCACCCTAAGGTTCTTGCGGCGGCACCATTCGTTCAAGTAAAGGCCATGCTTAGTGGTAAGGGATTGGTGCAGGGCGCGCAACTTAATGGTGTGCTGCCAGATGAAGAACGCACGGTGTCCATTATTGGCGATCATATGCTTCAAGGCTCTTTGGATGACCTTGAGCCTGGAGCGTTCAATATTATTCTTGGCGATATATTAGCGCGGCAGCTGAGGGTTCAGGCAGGAGATAGAATCACCGTAGTGCTTCCAGAGGCATCCTTAACCCCAGCTGGTGTGTTTCCAAGGCTAAAACGGTTTAACGTAGTTGGAACCTTTAGAGTCGGTGCAGATATTGATGGACAGCTAGCGCTTATTCACTTGGAAGACGCGGCGAGAGTGATGCGCATGCAAGGGTATGTTCATGGTGTGCGTTTGAAGATGAATAACCTCTTTGATGCACCTATCGTCTCACGACAGTTGGCCGCGAGTTTAGATGAAGCGTTTTACAGTGTTGACTGGACTCTAACCCATGGTAATTTGTTTCAAGCCATTAAAATGGAAAAGACATTAATTGGCTTGCTTTTGATGGTTATCGTTGCGGTTGCCGCGTTCAATATTATCTCTACCTTGGTAATGGTGGTCACGGACAAAACAGCAGATATCGCGATTCTTAGAACAATGGGGGCAAGCCCTAGAGCGATTATGGCGATTTTCATGGTGCAGGGGTCTTATATCGGCGTTGTCGGTACTCTCTTGGGCACGGGTTTGGGTGTTTTACTTGCTCTAAACGTATCCGATATTATTGCCTTTGTTGAATCTGTTCTCAAAATGCAGTTTCTCAATCCAGACGTGTATTTTATTAGTGATTTGCCTTCAGATTTGCGCTGGTCAGACGTTGCGATCATTTCAAGCTCGGCGCTCGTGTTAAGTTTCTTGGCGACGATTTATCCTGCGTGGAAGGCCTCAAAAATCAAACCTGCGGAAGCATTACGCTATGAGTAAGGATGTAAGTGACGAAATTATGGGCGCAGCTTCGCACACGAAGAAAGCGTTGATTCTAGAGGCGAAAGATATAGCCAAAATCTACTATGACGCGGCAAGCACTCTGACTATTTTCGAAGGCCTAAACTTTGAGTTAGGTGAAGGCGAGTCAGTAGGTATCGTTGGTAGTTCAGGCTCAGGTAAAACTACCTTGCTTAATATTCTAGGCGGCTTAGATTCTCCGACGAATGGCACAATCTCTTTGTGCGGCATAGATTTCGGGTCGGCGTCAGATAAAAAAGTTACGCAGTTACGGAATCAGTATTTGGGTTTTGTGTATCAGTTTCATCATCTCTTAGCAGAGTTCAGTGCTGAAGAAAATGTGGCTATGCCATTGATTATAAGTGGTCAGAAGCGCGCGAAGGCCTTGATGGCTGCGAGAGCAATGCTTAAGCGTGTGGGGCTAGAGCCTCGAGCTCTGCACAAGCCTTCGGAGTTGTCTGGTGGAGAGCGTCAACGCGTCGCGATCGCACGCGCACTTGTTAACCAACCTCGTGTTGTGATGATGGATGAGCCGACAGGAAACTTAGACGAGCATACTGCGCGCTCGATTCAAGAGATAATGCTAGATCTACAAAAAGATATGGGTACTAGCTTTATTATCGTCACGCATGATATTCCGCTGGCCAAGCGCATGGATCGCACTTTAACGCTTGAAGATGGGCGTTTGGTTGACTTAGTTTAGCTTCGTTGGCTCTGGCTTTTTGTTCTTACTCTTGCGGGTCGACTTCCTGTTCCTCCAGCGGTGGATAACATTTCTGCGCCATAAGAAAGCGACCGTGAAATAGCCAATGGCGGAAACTATAAGTCCGCAGAACACAGCACCGAGTAGCAAAGGTGCTCCTATTTCAACGAGCTTTTCTTCAAACCAAGCGACCGAAAGTTCATATTCGAAACCTATGGGTGGCGTATCCATTAACCATGCGCCAATAAGATACTCAAAGTAAAAAATAGGCGGCATGGTGATCGGGTTGCTAAACCATACGATGCAGACCGAAAGAGGCATGTTGGCGTTCAACCAAATAGCAAAAAAGGCCGCGGCGACCATTTGCATTGGCATCGGCATACAGCCCCAAAATAGGCCAATCGCAACTGCTTTAGTAACGGAGTGTCGGTTTAGATGCCAAAGGTTTGGGTCATGTATGACGTCACCTAAAAAAGCGAGCGATTTATTTTGCTTAAGCTTTTCCGGGTCGGGTAAGTATTTTTTGATTAGGTCTTTAGGCATCTTCGATAAAAACTTCGAAAGTTGAAGGTTAATAAACCGAGTTGAAGCAAGTTGCCGATACGCCTATTTTAACTAGGCTTATTTTCGGATATTGTGCGTCACCAATTTCATACATAACAAATAGACTCAAGGATGAGGCTATGTTTTTCTGTCTGCTTAGTTTTTCACTAGGCGCTATAGTACTTCATTGTACGTCATGGCTCCCACTGCTGCCTGAAACTTTTATTAAAGTTTTGGTTTTTTGTTGTTTCGGTGCGGCTGTCATCTTTCAGTGCTTGTCATATTTTCAATCAAGCGCTCACTTCAGTTCTCACTTCAGTTCCATTGCAGGCTTTAGCCAAGGCTCGAAACGCGGCTTGTTAAGGCTATTGGCTGTTGCGCTTTTGTTTGGCGCAGGGTTTTTCTATGCTTATCTCGAACTTATTCAGCACAAACAAATGATAGTGAAAGAGCCCTTAGTCGATAATGTGCTGGTGAAGAGCGCGCGAGCATGCAGTTTAGTGCGTGAGCGAGAGCATTATAATCAAGTTGATATGTGTTTTAAGTTAGATGGCGCTCATGAAGAGCTTGGGCGTTATCGTCTGAGCTATGGGAAAGGCGCATTTAAACCGCATCAACATGCTTGTTGGTCTCTGAAGTTAGTCTTAAAACCACCTCGAAGTACCTACAACCCGTGGGTAAGCAATTACGAACGGCACTTGTTTTATCAGAGAGTATTAGGGCTTGGTCGCATACTTAGTGCCTCTCCTGTCGAGTGTTATGAGCTGAGGTCGCTAGATGATTATGTGCTTGCTATGCGGCAGTTAGCACAATCGCATCTGCAGGGGGTTTATGAGCTGTTGCAGCACCCGGGTTTGGTCGAGGCTTTGATTCTTGGAGAAAAGTCTAAGATTACGGCCGAAGAAAACCGAGTCTTGGCTGGCAGCGGCACACAGCACCTGATGGCGATATCTGGCTTGCATGTAGGTCTTGTCTGTTGGTTCTTTTTTTCTAGTTTAACTTTGTTGTCTATGCACCGGTTCCGTTTAGTTGGAGTCGCTGTCGTCGGTCTTGTTTATATTCTATTTGTTGGCTTTTCGCCGTCGGCGCAGCGCGCTTGGGTGATGGTGCTGTGTGCACTTGTAATGGTGCTTGGCTACGTGCCGAAAAGACCATGGGTTGGTTTTATAACCGCTTTGGCTGTGGTGTTGGTTCTAGACCCGATTGCCCCTCTAAGTTTAGGTTTTTGGTTTTCGTTCAGTGCCGTGGGAGCGCTAATATTGATGGCGCAGCTTAATATAGCGGGCCAGCAGAGCGTCTCTTCATTGAAACAGGTTTTGTTCATTCAGGCAGGCTTGTTGGTGTTCTTGCTGTTTGCGCAGTCTGCGTTTGCCATGCCTCTTTCGGGGTTGGCGTGGTTGGCAAATCTAATAGCGATTCCTTGGGTGTCGTTTGTTGTTCTTCCCTTATGTCTTATGAGCTTTGTTGTGTCGTTTATGCATGATGGGCTCGCGCTGTTTGGGTTTCAGATGGCTGACGCAGTGCTCGACTTTTTATTGGCTTTTTTGGCAGCGTTAGCGGACGTTGACTGGCAGTGGAGGTTGCCTATCACGCTTTGGTTAAAAGCTGTGGTGTTTGGTTTGGCGCTCACTCTACTATTCGCTCGTTTCAATCGTGCCTTCGCTTTGTCATTATTCTTACTGTTGTTTAGCTTGCTTGGCTTTGATGCGAAAAAAGTGCAGGACGATCAGGACAGCTCCAAATCACAGTTTTGGGTCTTAGATGCAGGACAAGGACTTTCTCTTGTTGTGCAAAACGGTGCATCGCTTTGGGTGTACGATAGAGGCCCGGCATTTGAACGTTTTTCAAATGCGCGCGCTGTGCTAACGCCATACCTAGAATCTCAAAGTTTCGATCCGATGCTGTCGGGCCTAAT
>JAWUYI010000102.1:0-15363 GCA_034110885.1 Oleiphilaceae bacterium | reverse complement strand
GGCTCCGTGCTAGTCATGTATGGAGAGAAAGATGAGGTCATCCCCTTAGAACCAACCTGCAACATGCTCAAGGCCATGACCGAGTCCAAGATAGACTACACTTTTCGACTTTATCCAAACGGCTACCATATGTTGACCAGAGACCTCCAAGCAGAAAAAGTGTTCAGTGAATTTTATGATTGGGTCGTGTCGAAACGATCCAAGCCCGAGTCAATGAGCATGACTCGACTTTGCGTTGACTAGCGCTCTACAGTCGGATTCGGTATTAACTCACAGAGCCCTCGCTTCAGAGAAAATAAATTTCTCAGCTTTCTCTCAAAATCCCACTCTTTATCTATACTAATAGTTGGCCCAATTTCGGAATATATATTTTTGCTTAAGACTTCTCTATCATTATCGCGGCCTTATCGCTCTCGCCAACTAAGCCTGCATCTGTTGTTTGCCGTGTTAAGTTTTCTTCTAATATCGCAGCCGATTTATGCAGATCAGTCCGCTAAGCTCCCCCAGATAGACGTTACAGCCGACGCAGCCTTCCCTATCTCGGTGGGCACTCAAATGCTCTTTGCAGAAGATTCAGAACATTCACTCTCTGCAGCGCAAGCTATGGCTGATCCTGATTTTTCTTGGAAGAAAATTCAAAAAGCATCCCCTAACTTTGGATTTACACAGTCAGCTTTTTGGTTCCGGTTTGACGTCATCAATAGAGCACCTGCTATAGAAGAAGTTTATATCGAGCTCCCTATACCCTTTTTGGATAACATTGCGCTGTATCAATTTTCTGGTGAGCACCTTATTCAGAAGCACCATGTTGGCGACGAACTGCCGTTTTCAAAGCGCCCAATTGAGCATCAAAATTTTGTAATGCCCTTCAACTTACAACCCGGCAAAAATAACTTTCTAATGCGTATTGAGTCCGCAGGGACGATCGAGGCCCCTCTATTCATCTGGAACCCCCAAAGCTTTTTAGTCGCCGACGGCAATGAACGCCTGTTGCAAGGCATATGGTTTGGCGCCTTGGCTATCATGGTTCTCTATAACCTTTTCCTGCTCGCCCTTTTAAAAGACATTAGCTACTTTCACTATATATGCTTTGCGTTTAGCTATCTTATGTTTCAAGCCTCACTCAAAGGCTATGGGTTTGCTTATGTATGGCCGAACCAACTTTCATGGAATAGCTATGCCATTTCAGTTTTTATAGCTGCTTCGAACTTTTTCGCTTTCATGCTCCTTATACGCTTTCTTGATTTAGCCAAACACAGCCGTAAAGCGTTTATGCTGCTTGCATCAGTGGCGGGCATATGCGCCTTACTCTTAACACTAACCTTCATTCTGCCTTACACCATGACCGTCCGAATAAACAGTGCATTGGCAATGGTGACCTGTGTATTTGCCCTAACTCTAGGTTACTGGAGCTGGTATCACGGCAACCCACTAGCAAAGTACTTTTGTCTTGCGTGGACATCTGCTTTTGGGGGCGTTGCTATTCTGATCGCCTCGAAGTTTGGCGTCGTTCCAACAAATTTTTGGACCAACAATGCAGGGCAGATAGGCGTTCTGGCTCAAGTAGCACTATTATCGTTTGCTCTAGCCTCACGTTTTAATCGCGAGAAAGAATTGCGCATACGCGCCCAAGACTCTTCCCTCGAACACGAGCGCCTTGCGCGACGTACTCAAGAAGAGCTTTTACGGGCGGAAGCTCACGCCAAAGTTAAGCTTGAACAAAAAGTGATAGAACGCACCGAAAATTTACAAACAGCCATGACCGAACTTGAGAGCGTTAATAAACAGCTCGAGATTATGTCTACGACAGATGCACTCACTGGCTTATTCAACCGACGACATTTCGAGAACTGTTTTACTCAAGAGTTCAAGCGTTCTATCAGACACAAGCGACAGCTCTCTATTGTGCTGTGTGATATCGACCACTTCAAAAATATCAACGATCAAAACGGCCATCAAGCCGGTGATGAATGCTTACAAGCCCTGGCAAACTTATTTAAAAAACGCATCAGTCGTTCGGGCGACCTCGTCGCGCGTTATGGCGGAGAAGAGTTTATCGTGTTGCTCGGTGACACCTCGATGTCACAAGCAAAGATCATTGCAGAAGATCTAAGACAGAGTTTGCAGGACATTCACTTTGAGTATCAAGGCAAACATATTCCAGTTACCGCCAGCTTCGGCATCTCATCTTTGACGTCAACCGACATACAAACTGCAGATCAACTCGTGACACAGGCTGATATCGCCCTATATCGAGCGAAAGACTCTGGCAGAAACCAAGTAATTGGCTGGAACTCGAATGATCCGCATGAGCCGAGTCAATCCGACTAGTCAGCAAGACCTAGATTGACACTAAGTCCGCATCACCCCTCGCCCGCTTCAAAAATGGTTTCAACCCCTGCGCTCGCCACACCCTCGATATCAACACGATACTCTGTCCGCCCAAAACTCATGACCGCACCAATAAAGGTTGCACCGATCGCTTGCAGCATTTGCTCTTCGTCGAGGGCCATCTTTTCGCAGATTTCTGCAACTTGGTCAGAAAAGCCCTGCATGTCATCCTGAGTTAATTCTTTCACCTGACTCTCCAATCATTAATTCTAGACCGTCATCATATAACGAATTCCAGCGAACTCTGCTTACATTTTTGCATTGATACTCCTGCGCGTGATTTCATACTCACCAACAAAAGCAATCGCTTTGCTCGTTTCAGGTGATAAACTGACAGGAACCCCCGAGCACATCAAACACCCAATGGTCTCTCTTTCGAATGCGACTCGATAAATTTATTTGTAAAAGCACAGAGCTAAGCCGAACTGAAGCAAGCGCCCAACTTCAAAGCGGACAGGTAACGATTGATAACAGAGTGTTTTGCAATGGCGCGGTTCAAGTTCACCCACACCATGTTGTCGCGTTAGCAGGCACAACTCTGGTACTTCGCCCTTTTCGTTACCTGCTGATGCACAAGCCTGCGAACACACTGTGCTCCAATGTTGATGGGAATTACCCCTCAATACTTAATTATATTGATGTCGATAAAAAGTCAGAACTGCATATAGCAGGGCGCTTAGACGCTGACACAACGGGTCTGGTATTGCTCACTGACGATGGAAGTTGGACATACAAGGTTATTACCCCCGACGCGCAGTGCGAAAAGGTTTACCGAGTACGTTTACGAGATGAGATCACAACAGACGCCATTCTCAAACTGGAACAGGGTGTAATGCTGCAAGGTCTTGATAAGCCGACCTTACCCGCAAAAATTGAAATACTCGCGCCACGCGAGGTGCTCTTAACCATTACTCAGGGTAAGTTTCATCAGGTTAAGCGGATGTTTCGAGCCGTTGGAAATCGTGTAAGAGCATTGCATCGAGAAAAAATAGGCTGTGTTTCACTCGATGTAGACGTCGGTGAATGGCGACATTTAACGGAGGCCGAAATCAACTCTTTTTGAACGAACCATTAAGACACACTGACACGAGGCGTTTCTGCGACTTTGTCAGCTGCGGCTACTTCAGCAAAGCATACCTGCCCTTTGCCTCGATTTTTGGCTTGATAACACGCTCTGTCAGAGGCTTTAAACAGCGACTTGAAATTCTCAGCATTGTCAGATGTATAGCCAACACCTAGGCTCGCACCTAGCTCACAATTTGGATACTCAAACTGCATATCGCTTAGACTAATGGCCTGTAAAATCTTATCGCAGACAACGGCTGTATCATCAATCGAATCCACATAAAGCAGCAACATGAACTCATCCCCGCCAAACCGAGCCGCAATGTCTGACTTTCGAAGACTTCCACGGATTATCTCGCTAATCCTAACCAAAGCTTTGTCACCGGCATCATGACCATAGGTGTCGTTCACTTTTTTGAAATTATCAAGGTCGATAAAGATGAGTGAAATGAGCTTATCCTGATTAACAGGAAGAATTCGAGTTCTTTCAAACTCGCTCGCAAATTCTTCTCTATTGAACAAAGCCACCAACGGATCATGCGTCGCACGGTAGTTGAGAGAGTAACTCATTCGAATATTTTCAAGCATGGTTTTTTGCGTTTGATTGGCACACCTAAGCATCACAAACATCAAGAAAAGCACCATCACGGCCAAGGCACTGTGAATATCTGTGCCTTCGGTGGCTGCCCTAGCCAGAAGCGGTATTGCTGACGGGAATAAAAAGAGGCGGTAGGTGATTGAGTCGACACCATGCGTTCCAACTGCCGCTGCAACAGAGCCACATATAAAACAAGCAACGAGAGTTTGATAAAGCGGTGCGTCAGAACTGAAAAAGAAGAATGCCAGCAAGCCGAAGTGCACCCCAGAAACAAACGTGGTGGCGCGGTATATGGCGAGCCAACTTCGACTAGGCCATTGCCCCGGCTTTTTCTTGTACCAGATGTAAAGTGCTAAACGAAACACGTTAACTAGAAGACCAACCCCAAACCATATGGGGAGCCAAGAGTCCGGATATATCTGCAGCAACAAATAACCGACAAGCGATATATTAAACAGATTTCCAATAATCGCACCTAGGGCATTACCGAAAAGAACGGACGTTACCTGACCCTGCTCCCATTGCAGCTTTAGGTGGTCAAAGTGTTCGAGGGCTGTAGCCTGACTTTGCAATTTTAAGCGTCTTATAGTTGTTTATGATGGTTTTCATTGTTAAGTATAGAAAAGAAAACGGTGCGCGAACTATTTTTTGGCGCTTTTAAATATTGATCGTGTTGCGCTTGTACTGACACCGTCAGGAAAAGATGTTCCGTGCTTAACCCGCTAGGGCCACCCTAAATAATACTTAAAACATCCTTCATAGCTAACCGTGATTTAGGCAGCAAAGCATTGTAGTCCTTCTCTTCATCATGATAACCAATGGCTAATGCCACTTCACAGACATAACCATCAAGCTCTTTAGAGAAAATCTCACCAATCAAACCTGTGTCGACTCCTTCCATTGGCGTCGATTCTATGCCTAGTCTAGCGACCGAATGCATTGCATTGCCCAATGCCAAATAGGTTTGCGCTTTCGTCCATGCGCCATTATAGCCACTGTCATCGGTATTCGTTTCCGCGAAGACATAACCACCAAACCCAGATTCGCGGCTTTCGGGCTTCAGTCGGCCATCTGCAATTTGTTGATCCACAACCTTGGCGTATTTTTCTCGAGTGTAATACGGGTCATGGGCGAATAAAATAATGTGAGAAGCGTTCGTCGCATGCGCTTGATTAAACTGATACATGTTAGCGAAGCTATCCGAAAAGCGCTGTTTCGCTTCGTCGCTTTGTATAACAATAAAACGCCATGGCTGAGAGTTGATAGATGACGGCGACAATCTGATCGCTTCGCACAACGTTGCAATATCGTCAGCCGATACCTTCTTTGTCGGATCATAGCCCTTTACGGTATGTCTCGCTTGAAGGTCGTTAATAATCGGGTGCGTCATGGCTCATTCCTTGATTGTTATTTACAGAATGGATAGTCGGTATAGCCGAGTTCGGTTCCACCAAAAAAGTGTGAAGGGTCACCAAGCTCATTTAGCGGAAGGCCGTGCTCAAAGCGATACGGTAAATCAGGATTTGCCAGAAATTTTCGGCCATAGGCGACGAAGTCAACAAGACCGCTTTCAATAATGGCAGCACCGGTTTCTGCGGTGTAGTTACCTGCAACAACAATTGCGCCATCGAAGCTCTGTCTTAGCGTTTCTCTGAAGGACTGACTTACCACAGGCGCGTCATCCCAATCGGCTTCAGCGAGATGTATATACGCAATGCCCATCTCATTGAAACGTTTTGCCGCAAGCAGAATAGCGTCTATCGCTTGCGGGTCATTCATACCTCGCTGCGTAATAAACGGTGCTAAACGAATGCCAACACGACCCGCACCAATTTTCTCACTCACGGCCTCAATCACTTCTAACGCAAAACGTATCCGGTTTTCGACGGAACCACCGTAACGATCGTCACGTTTATTTGAGGTCGCTCGAAGAAATTGGTCAATCAAGTAACCGTTTCCAGCATGAATTTCTACGCCATCAAAGCCTGCGTTAACGGCATTTTCGGCCGCGCGTCGATAGTCTTCAACAATATCGCCGATCTGGTCTATTGAGAGTGCGCGTGGTGTTGGGCAATCTAGCATTCGTCCAACACCATCGTCACCCACCACCCAAACTTGGGCGTCAGGCGCTATCGCAGACGGCGCCACTGGCGTTCCATCTGCATGAAATATTTCATGGGACATTCGGCCAACATGCCATAGCTGAGAAAAAATCAGCCCGCCGGCCTTATGAACAGCTTCCGTAACGAGCTTCCACCCGACAACTTGCTCTTCTGAATAAATTCCTGGAGTGAAGGAGTAGCCTTTACCTTGTTGAGAAATTTGCGTAGCTTCCGTCACAATAAAGCCAGCACTAGCGCGCTGAGCATAATAGTCAGCCATCAACTGTGTAGGTACATCTCCGGGCTGCTTGCTTCGAGAGCGAGTCATAGGCGCCATGACAACACGGTTTTTAGGTTCAAAGAGTCCGATTTTCTTGCTAGAAAATAAAGCCGCATTTTTGGTCATATGAGTTATGTCTCCTAATAGCATTATTTATTTTGTGTCCATCTTATAGGCCACCCAGACCGAGTACGCCAGTATTGAGTGCGGGTTAATGAGTACACGAAACGAAAAAGCACTGAAGCAGTGAGAGTGAGAGTGAGAGTGAGAGTGAGAGTGAGAGTGAGAGTGAGAAAATTGTGCCTAGCCTTAAACTTAACTGCGCCAAGCAATAGCGCCCAGCCAAATTAAACGCAGTTTTTTCAAGGTATGTTCTGTGTAGGTCTCTATATAGCGGGGGTCTACTTCGGCCTGATCTAGCAGGTCAATGGTGTTTTCGAATACGGTCTCTACGATAAGCTGACACAAGATATCGAGGTCGGCATCATCAATGTTGGCCAAATTTTTGAGCGGCCGAACGTCAGATACCAGCTCATTCGCAAAGTACTTGAGCTCTTTGCGAATCGCCTTTCTCAAGGTTGGGGTGCCGCCTGTTTTAACCTGTTCCATAAAGTAGAAATAGTTTTTATGTGTGCAGACATAATTGGCATAGAACTCAACGGAACTTTTGGCCAAGGCATCAAAGTAGTCCTCGTTTTGTCTTGCTGTACGCATCAACTTGCGTAGCATTAGGCCCAAATCATCAATGATATTTAAGCCTAACTCTTCCATATCGGTAAAGTGCCGATAAAAAGACGTTGGAACGACCCCCGCATTTTTAGCCACCTCACGCAGACTGATACTCGAAAAATTACTGCCATTTCCAGTTAATGACAACGCCGCGTCCATCAAGGATTTTCGGGTTTGAGCTTTCTTTTCGTCACGGGTTTGCATGGTTTTGCTGGTTATCTGAGACACAAGGAAAACAAAGTCTAACAGCTATAGTGTTCACGTGTGCACTGTTATTTATCTGTTCTCGAAATTTTTACGTTCAGCGGTACACATTTTATAGCCCACCTACCCTTTGACCACACACATACAACCACTTTAGAGCCGCTACTTCGCAATCATGAAGCGTCATAGGAAAGCCTCGAGAGCCATAAGGCAGACTCAATAAGCACATCAGAAGTCCAAGAGTTCACATTATTTTAGTGTACAAGCGTTGACTGAAATAACTTATTGCTTTAACTTAGTGCACAGATGTACACCAAAACCTCAGGACAACTTTATGAAACAGCTAGGCCAAATGAAATTATCAACGAAGCCTGCATCGTTTTACCGATGGGCTTCACGCATTCCGTCAACCACACTGAAGTCGCACCTCGATTTTCTACTGAATGAGTTTGACCCACTATTTGCGATTCAACGCTTAGCCGCTGAAGTCGTCGACATTATCGACGAAGTCGAGGACGTTAAAACATTCGTTCTGCGGCCTTCAGTCTATTGGAAAGGGTTTGTGCCAGGACAATATGTCGGCATTGAAATTGACATC
This sequence comes from Oleiphilaceae bacterium, assembly GCA_034110885.1. GTDB lineage: Bacteria > Pseudomonadota > Gammaproteobacteria > Pseudomonadales > Oleiphilaceae > PZPK01. The sequence goes on along the minus strand of JAWUYI010000102.1, from coordinate 7,396 downwards.
AATGGTGTCCGAGTTCGTCGCAATTATTCAATCTCTTCGTCGCTTTCGCTGTTTGAACAGCAAGGCCTTATCAGCATTACCGTTAAGCGCGTAGAAGACGGCTTGGTATCCAACCACCTAGCCGACGCTTTAGAAATAGGCTCTATGCTGCATCTCAGTGAAGCGAAAGGCGAGTTCATTCTTGATCCGACCTCTACCGAAGACCAGCCCAAGCCTTTGTTCATCGCAGCGGGCAGCGGCATCACCCCGATTATGGCCATGATCCTAGGCCTGGCTGAATTCGATGCATTAGACAATGTTGTTTTGATCTATGTCGTGCGCCGCAAAGAAGACCTCATCTTTAACCAACGACTTTCGGCTTTAGCCGACGCAAATCCAGGCTTTACGTATTTACCTCATTTCTCATCAAGTAAGCGTGACCGGTTAGATCAGAACAACATATCAAGGTACTGCCCTGACATTCTCGAGCGCACACTTTACACATGTGGCCCAGAGGGCTTTATGGCGATCGTTAAAGAAGCGGCTTCAAGCTTAGGTTTGGGTGATCACGCGATCAAAAGTGAATCGTTCGGCTTGCCAAAAGCAAAGGACATGGCTGAGCGTCTTTCTTCAACTCGCGAAGCGACAAATGGAAACACGAACAATGCGCCAGTGCAGGTAACCTTAGCCAAAGCACAAAAAGTATTGCAGTCGACAGGCACACACACTCTTTTGGAACTCGCCGAGCAGGCTGGCTTGAACCCTAAGTATGGCTGTCGAAGCGGAATCTGCCATGAATGCAAATGTGTGAAATCATCGGGACGCGTAATGAATGCAATTACCGGAGAAATCGTGCCCGAAGAGCAAACTCACATTCAAGCCTGTACTTCAATTCCTATTGACAATGTATCAATAGAGAGCTGGTAAAAAATATTGCGCGAGACTATTTAGGAGACTCAGCATGGACATGAAAACACGACCACACAACCTTATGACAGCGAGCGAATTTGATGCCTTCGGTAAGGCCTTAGATGAAATTCGACAAGATGTAATAGACGATCTGGGGCAACGTGATGTTGACCATATCAAAGACATGATGCACAAGCAGAAGCTGGGTGAAATCATGGGCCGCGGACTCATTCATTCGAGCTTAACCCCTATCTCTTGGGCAGCAGGCGTAGGACTTCTATCCGCGTCTAAAATCTTAGAGAACATGGAGATTGGCCATAACATCATGCACGGTCAGTATGACTGGACAAACGACCCAGAACTGCAGTCTCAACAGTACGACTGGGATAACGTTTGCGATGCGGATTCTTGGCGCAAGACACACAACTTCGAGCACCATACCTATACCAATATTCTGGGCAAAGATCGTGACTACGGTTATGCCGTTTTGCGCTTAGATGAAGGGGTCGCGTGGAAACCTTGGCACTTAATTCAGTTTGTTCAATACGGACTTTTAAGCGGCTTGTTTGAGTATGGCGTCGCTTTGCACGAACTAGAATTTGATCTCATCAAAAGCGGCGAAGTGAAACTAAAAGATAAAATACCTTTCCTAAAGCGCTTTGCTAAGAAAACAGCCAAGCAAGTAACAAAGGACTATATTGTCTTTCCTTTGCTAGCGGGACCAATGGCACCTAAAGTGGTTGCAGGCAATGCGATGGCGAACCTCGGTCGCAACTTATGGTCATCAACTATCATTTTTTGCGGTCATTTTACCGAGGGCGCACAAACCTTCCGCGAGGAAGACTGTGAAAATGAAAGCCGCGGACAATGGTATTATCGGCAATTGCTAGGTTCGAGTAATTTCACCGGTGGAAAATGGCTGCATATCATGAGCGGTCACTTAAGCTATCAGATCGAGCACCATATGTTTCCTGATATTCCCGCACATCGTTATCCTGAAATTGCGCCGAAAGTTCAGGCTCTGTGCGAGGAATATGATATACCATATAACACCGGCGCTTTCGGGAAGCAGTTTAAAACAGTATTGAAGCGAGTCGGCAAGTATTCGTTGCCGCCAGAAGAGAGCGTGCTCTCGCCATTTATCCCAAAAGCATTGAAAGCAGCGTTCAACGCGTGATTTACAACTAACAATACCCAACGCTGCATTTTGAATGATAGCTTCGGGGATAGCTTCGAAGCTCACCTAATTAGGCCTTTCTCATGACACGTTCAGCTAAAACCAAGACTATAAAGCTCAGCCCAGCAGCCGAATTGGCAAAAGAGCAGGCAAACAAGTTACTGGAGCTTCATGTTGCACATGAGCTAGAGGCCCTTGCTCCTGATGCGTTTGTCGCTTGGTTACGGCCGGAGCTAGAACTCCAACTGGAACAAGTGACGGCATTGAGCTTGGATCAGTTCGTCAACGCTGAAGAAGTAAAGCAGGTTATTGTTCGTAACGTCGTCGACAATGAAATCCCAGGCGCTATTGCAGAGCTGGCAGGCGAAGGCGCCACCCGCCTTTTTAGCTCAGACATGCATAAAAACACCGCGCTAAACGAGATTGTGGCGACCGAGCAATTTTCAGAATTTATCGATAAGTTACTGGAGTTGCCACAGCAACGAAAAGACGGCATCAACCATCTAATTGAGCTCCCCATCTATCAAGACCTGATTTCCGGAGTCTTGTATCAAGCAATTCTGCGTTATATTTACGAAGAAAATATCCTTAGCAAAAATGTGCCTGGCGTGGCTTCGATGCTAAAGTTCGGCAAGCGTATGATCGATAAAAGCGCGCCAAAACTAGAAGGTGCTGTCGAAGACAGTGTGCGCACCTACATTGCAAGCAACCTTGTTTTCTTGCTGCAAGAAAGTAAAGAATTTCTCGAAAACTCGCTAACCGAAGAAGACATCAAAGTTTCGGCAATGGAACTATGGGATGCGATCGAAGGCAAAACCATGTCCGAGTTTCAGCAAGGCATGGACAGTATTGATCTGTCAGAGTTCGTGGTTCTGGGCTACGAGTTTTGGAAGTCCTTTCGAAAATCGGCTTATTTTAAAGACAGCTACGAATTGATCGTCGATTACTTCTTCGAAGTGTATGGCTCTAGCCCCTTAAGTGTTCTGCTCGACGATTTCGAAATCAGCTCTGATCAAATAATGAATGAGGTCGAAGCATTCGCACCCAAAGTACTTAATACACTAAAAGAAAGCGGACAGATTGAAGGATTTCTAAGGCGCCGCCTTGAGGGTTTCTATTTTTCAAAACCCGCATTGAATTGCTTGAACAAATAACGCTGACCGACGATTTCGTCGAATCTTTTTCACATATGTGCAGGCGCCTTAACGTCCCTTGAGCTTAGTCGCGCCACTCAGCACGGTCTTATAATACTTCGCGAGCGCTTTATCGCTGGCTCGCTTTTCAGACAAGGTGGCGGAATTGAACGCCTCTTCCTTTAAAAGCTTTATATAATTACTTAAACGCCGCGAGTCCAATTCACCACTTTGTAGCGCGTTTTTAACCGCGCAACCTGGCTCGTCTTGGTGTCGACAGTCTGCATATTTGCAGCGCTCAGCAAGCACCTCAATATCCGAAAACGTTTTAGAGATTCCCTCTTTAGAGTCGGCCATCTGTATCTCACGCATTCCTGGCGTATCGATAATCAAACCTCCCCCGTTTAACGAAATAAGAGACCTACTAGTGGTTGTATGACGCCCCTTCGCATCGTCTTCGCGAATGCCTCCAGTTTCTTGTTGCGCATTACCAAGCAAGGAATTGATCAGGGTAGACTTCCCGACACCCGACGACCCTAATACCGCAATGGTGACTCCCTGCTTGGTCCAAGCAGCTAGCGTTGAAATGCAGGCCGCATCCAAGCCATTAACCGCCTCGACCATTAAGCAAGGGTCTAGGCCTTGCACCTGTTCGATAAAATTGTGTGCGTCCTCAGTTTGGTCAGCCTTACTTAAGACAATAACCGGCTCTGCTCCCGCCTCATTTACTAGCGCTAAGAAACGTTCGATGCGACTCAAATTAAACTCCTCATTCATTGAAGACACAATAAATGCCGTGTCGACGTTCGCGGAGATAAGTTGTTTCTTTATTTGCGTGCCCGCAGCCTTGCGCGCGAAACACGTTTTGCGATCCAGTAAGCGATTAAACGACAAATCGTCGTTTAACAACACCCAGTCTCCGACCACTATGTCTGGCATAGCCGGCCCTATGGTGATGCTGCACTCCCTAAAGTCACCAGCCACCTTGAATAACGACCGTTGCTGTTCAATAACCCTAGCGGGCGCGCATGATTCCCACTCTTCTAACGAGAGTTGCTGCTGGAAGAAAGACTGCCAGCCTAAAGCAATAAGGGCACTGTTTTGACTCATATAGAACACCCAACAAGCACATAAAATTAATCGAAAAATCTAGGTTCGCGCAAGCATAGCTTATGCCTTTGTGAGCTTTTTTGTCATGTTTTCGTTCTACCTATTTTTTCTTGCATTGACTTTAAGCGGCCATATAACGAAAGTATGCATCATTCCTGTTGTCAGAATTCATTGTTCGGAGTTTCTATGGCCTATATTGGGCGCTTTAACCGTTTAACCGTCACAAAGTTAGTGGATCACGGTGTCTATTTAGATGCCGTATGGTTGGGCGAAGTATTATTACCCAATCGAGATGTGCCCGAAAATTGCCAAGTCGGTGATAAAATCGGGGTATTCATTTACCTAGACTCCGAAGATCGCTTAATTGCGACAACCAAGCGCCCCTTAGCGCAAGCTGGCGAAGTGGCTTGCCTGAATGTCATTCAGGTAAACCGCGTTGGCGCATTTATGGACTGGGGCTTACCAAAAGATTTGCTCGTGCCCTTTAACCAACAACAACCAACGATGGAAGAAGGCAAGTCTTACTTGGTTTATGTGCATGTAGACGAAGAAACTAATCGAATCATTGCGTCGTCGTTGCTCAATAAGTTCATTAGTAAGGATGTACCCGAATACCAATCTGGACAAGCCGTTGAACTGCATGTTTCAGAAAAAACCGACCTCGGTTATGCCTGCGTGATAGACCATCAATACTGGGGTTTATTGTTTTACAGCGATGTTGTAAAACCCTTGAAAATAGGACAACACATCAAAGGCTTTATCAAACGTATTCGAGACGACGGTAAGGTAGATCTAAGCCTTCAGGCTCCCGGTTTTGCCAAAGTAGATGATTTAACTCGCCGCGTATTGAGAGCCTTGAATGAAAACAATGGCTTTCTAGGTTTGTCCGACAAGAGCCCACCAGAGGCGATTTATGAAAAATTTGGCACGAGCAAAAAATCTTACAAAATGACCATCGGTAATATGCTCAAAAAGAAGCTAATCTCAATTGAGAAAGACGGCATTCGCTTGCTCAAAGACGCAGAGTAGGCGAATACCATTTGCTGAGCTAAGCCATGCTCGGCTCGATTGAAGTAATCGTATTTGTGTCGTCAACAAACACCGCACTCGGAGTATGCGCCTTGCTTTCTTCAGGCGTTAAGTAGCAGTACGCGATAATAATGACCTTGTCATTGATTTGAGCCAATCGTGCGCAAGCGCCATTTAGACAGATTTGACCCGAACCCTCTTCCCCTAGAATGGTGTAGGTTTCAAAGCGTTCGCCGTTATTGATGTTCACAACCTGCACTTTCTCGTGCTCTTCAATGCCACTTGCACTCATAAGCAAAGGGTCGATGGTAATACTACCAACATAATCTAAATTGGCATCGGTGACCGTTGCGCGGTGAATTTTCGCTTTAAGTTTTTCTATCCACATACTGCTTTTACTCCTTGGGTAAACAGATCTTTTAAATAGCTATCTTTCTCTCTGAATATAATGGGTGAAATGGAACACACGCTTAGTCACGAGAACAACAAAAATGACATGAAAATGCGGCGCGCATAGTGCCATTTTTTTGCTAGGAGAGGCAAACAACTATTGTGCTATGCTCACCTACACAAAACCCAAGCATCGATAAGGTATAAACTCATTATGGAATTAGATAAGTCGCAAAATGTGTATGGCGAACCTTTAGAAACCTGTGGCCAAGACCCCGCCACAGGTTTTGTTAGAGACGGAAAATGCAACACCTGCAAAGAAGACCTTGGCTCCCACACAGTTTGCATCGAGGCCTCAGACGCATTTTTAGAGTACTCTCGTTTTCGAGGAAACGACCTGTCGACGCCAGTTCCCGAATATGACTTTCCTGGACTAAAAGCGGGCGACACGTGGTGCTTATGCGCGGGCCGTTGGCTTGAAGCTGAAGAACAAAATATGGCCCCACGTGTCTTCTTACGACGCACCCATTTTAAGGCCCTCGAAATTGTGCCCATGGAACTATTAAAAAAACACGCAATTGATCTAAACTAAGAATGACTTTTAAGAACATCAATCAACCATTTTCGTGAGTGTATATAGTGCTTACTCGGCTCATCATTTTACTGCTCATTTCGGCTTCAGTTCTGGCCGACGTCGAACTTGTAAAAGTAGATAAATCCGAAAACCGAATGTTTTTGATCGCAGGCGGCGAAGTCGTTAAAGAATTCCATATCGCGCTTGGGGGCAACCCCAAGGGCCATAAAGTCCAAGAAGGTGACAAACGCACCCCAGAAGGCCGTTACACTTTTGACTATAAAAAGGAAGACTCGGCCTTCTATCGCGCGATGCATATCAGCTACCCCAACGAAACCGACATAGCCCGTGCTGAAGCCATGGGCGTTTCACCTGGAGGATTCATTATGATTCACGGTCAGAGCAATGAATCTAAGCTGAAGGACAACTTTATTCAGCGTTTTAATTGGACCGACGGCTGTATTGCGTTAACAAATTCAGAAATGGATGAATTTATGGACTTAGTGCAGGTAGGCACGCCGGTCGAAATCACCTGGTAATGCGCTCAGAACAGAATTCGCCAAAGCGAACCAAAGCAAGATAAGCAACACAAACACATGTCAAACAAACCACTCACTTGGAGTACACTCATGAAGCACACATTATTTCTAAGCCTCGTAATGATTTTTGCCCTCACAGGCTGCGCCACCCACGAACATGGACCCGATGCTGACCACTCACACGAAGCGGCGCACGCCGATCATAAAGATGGTCATGAAGACATGCATACTGGTGCTCATTCAGGTTCTGATACTAACGCAGCAACTAGCCTACATGACATATGGGTGGCAATTAGCGTGGCCGGCCAAGACCTATCGCTCCCAGAAAACACCTCAGTACCGCAGCTAGAAATTTTTGTCGCGGACAAGCGCGTAGTCGGGTTTGATGGCTGCAACAACTTTCAAGGAAATATCGTGAACGTAAGCGATTCAAGTCTAGAGTTTGGTCCACTTATGTCCACACGGAAGTATTGTCAGAACATGCCGGTATCCGACACTTTTAACCAAAAGCTTGCGCTAGTAAAAAGCTACAAGCGCGAGGGACTCGTTCTGAGTT
>JAWUYI010000101.1:0-12777 GCA_034110885.1 Oleiphilaceae bacterium | reverse complement strand
CACAGATGCTGGTCGCCAGGCCTTGATAGAGTGGATACAGCAGCCAGCCACACCAAACAAAATAAACGACAGTCTTTTAGTAAAAATCTATGGGGGTCATTTATCTACCCGTGAGCAGCTAGCAGAAGAGCTAGAACGGCATACGGTAATCCATAATCAAACACTTACCACCTTAAAAATGTTAGAAACTAAGTATTTGGCACTTGATGAAGACGGCAAGATGGATTACGCCCTCCCCTACATTACTTTACGCAAAGGCATACTTGGTGAGGAAGCATGGTTAGCGTGGGCCAATGAAACGTCACAAATGTTCAAAAAATAAACAAAGCTTTTTTATTATTTTCCCAGTATAATCGCGCGCTTTTCCATTCTTAGTGCCATACTTAGGCACGTCTCACTAGCGGATCTTCAATATATGAGCGAGTCAGAACTCAGCTTTGCACAACTAGCACTACCAGAAACCATACTTCGCGCTGTCCGCGAATTAGGTTACGAAAGCCCATCGCCAATCCAGGCAGAAGCAATTCCACCCCTTCTAGAAGGCAAGGATCTACTTGGACAGGCACAAACGGGCACAGGAAAAACTGCTGCGTTTGCATTGCCATCTCTCGCTCGAATAAACCCAAAAAACACCAACACTCAATTACTCATATTGGCTCCCACTCGCGAATTAGCGATTCAGGTTGCTGAAGCGTGCCAGAGCTATGCGAAGCATATCCCTGGCTTTAACGTTCTTCCAATTTACGGCGGTCAAAGTTACACAAACCAACTGCGTCAACTAAAACGTGGTGCGCAAGTCGTTGTTGGGACTCCTGGTCGGGTTATGGACCACATGCGCAAAGGCACACTTAAGCTCGACACCATTCAAACGCTTGTGCTTGATGAAGCCGACGAAATGTTGCGAATGGGCTTTATTGATGACGTAAACTGGATCCTAGAACACACTCCAGCAAACCGACAAATCGCTCTTTTTTCGGCAACCATGCCGAACGAAATCAAGCGCGTCGCTGAGCAGCACTTGAACAACCCGGTCCATATTAAAATTGCATCCAAGACATCTACCGCTAGCACGATTAATCAGCGCTATTGGGTATGCGCGGGAATACAAAAACTAGACGCACTGACGCGCATTCTAGAAGTGGAAGAATTTGACGGCATTATTATCTTCGTACGCACCAAAGTCGCGACAGAAGAACTCGCCACCAAACTCAACGCGCGAGGATTCTCGGCGGCACCTCTAAATGGCGACATTGCTCAAGCGGCGCGTGAAAAAACGGTTGATCGACTAAAGAAAGGCTCGATTGATATATTGATTGCGACTGATGTTGCCGCTCGAGGTCTAGATGTAGAGCGTATAAGCCATGTAATAAACTACGATGTGCCCTACGACGCAGAAGCATATGTACACAGAATTGGACGGACAGGCCGTGCAGGCCGCTCAGGGGAAGCGATACTATTTATAGCCCCTAGAGAAAAACGTATGTTGCGCGCTATTGAAAAAGTAAGTGGCCGCGAAATTGCTCGAATGGATATACCTAGTGCATCGACAATCAATGAACTGCGAATGGATCAATTCAAGCAAACCATCCTGGATGTTATGGAAAATGAAGATATCAGTTTCTACCAAAACATCATTGAAGAACTTGTCGAAGCCAAAAAGCTTGACCCAATCCCAGTAGCCGCCGCACTCGCGCACTTGAAGCAAGGAAAGCAAAGCCTTCTTCTAGACACCAGAAGCGACAGCAAAGTAAATTCAGGAGATATGAGTTCTAGAGATTCTCGAGAGAGCACCAGAGAACCTCGACGAAAAGAACTTAAAACCGGACCGGTCAGACCTCTACGAGACCATCCGGACGTTGCGCTAACTCGCTACAAAATCAATGTCGGCCGCAAAGATCAAGTTGCTCCTGGTCAAATAGTTGCTGCAATCGCAAACGCGGCAGAGCTATCTAGCGAGTACATTGGTCAAATAGAAATTTACGAAAGCATGACAACCGTCGATCTACCTTCTGGAATGCCTAAAGAAGTATTGCGAACCTTGGAAAAGACCCGTGTTTCGAATCGTCCTATGAACATCTCAGAGCTAAAAAGCTCAGACAGTGATGGCGCTAGTGAAGAAAACCCTAGACGTCGAGGGGCGCCTGGTAAGGGAAAGAGAATGCGTAAAGGCGCGAGTAAAAAGAGAGACTAGGTAATTTCAAAACAAAAAAAAGCCCACTTTTTAGTGGGCTTTTTCATATGTTCGCTTACTTACTGCCGTCTACCATATACTGAACAGTCGCACCGATATCGTCATCGCTACAGCTCGCACAAGTACCTTTAGGAGGCATGGCATTAATACCATTGATCGCATTTGCGATTAATTGATCAAGTCCTTTATCTAACCTACCAGACCATGCGGCGGCATCTCCAAGTTTAGGAGCGCCTAATACTCCAGAAGCATGACAACCCGCACACGAATTACTGTAAATATCTTCTGGCGCCATAGGGCCTGAAGCTGCAGCAGCAGATGCTGAGCCACAATCTTCACCTTCAACACAGACCTTACCAACAGGCATCGTGCGATCCCTGATACTTTTATCATCCATTGCTGCTGCAGCACTTAGCGCAATAGATGCTAGCACTAGAATTGCACTTAAACCGGTCATGAACTTTTTCACTTATCACCTCGTCAATAGTTGTTATGCCTTGGGACGATTAATTTTCGTCGAGCATTATATGGCATATTCTTGCGTGCTAAAACACTTTGGAATACTCAAGTGACCCGCATTTTAACCATGCGACTAGGTCCTCACAATATAAAAAGGTGTTTTTCTTTTTTATTCTTACGTTTGTTGATTCTAAAAGCTTTTATTTGGCTTAAATAACGTACTAAAGCCTAGAAAAAGCCGATTTAACGCGATTCAGCGTTTCTGACAACGCCCGACTCGCATAAACTCTAATCTTTTGAAGCGCGCTGTACTCAATAATTCTTCGTTGATACAAATGCATACTGACATAGCCCCACACTTGCCACCAACGCAATGGATTCATGCCTTTACCTGATATGCCCGTGTCTTTATTTAAAAGCATAACCGTCATCGTCATATCTTGATTTCTTGGGTTTTGATATTGCAAACCAAAAGACTTAAAACCCATATGTTTATACTTACTCACAAAGTCTGGGGAGCTGCCGACTAGAATATAATTCTTACCAGCACTTAGACCCTCTCTGTACATATTCTCAAAGACGCCCTGTAACACATCCGTTTCTTGATAGTGCCGTTCGATGCAGACTTCCGTAATTTCCATAATTTCTTCATAGTTTGGCAAGCGCGCAAAACTAGTGCGCGGAAGCAAGCCTTCCATTTCTAGAGGTTGGCTTCCTTTTTCGCCAAAGACCAGTAAAGCGGAACCAATTACCCGAGCATTATGAAATGCAATCAAAATACGCCCGTAAGCATCTTGCTCAAGTGCAAAACGCGCAATCGCTTCATCTTTCGCACAGAGCCCAATTCGAGCATAAGCTTTACGACGAAGTTTAAGAACCGCCTCGTATTCTGCTTGCGTTTCCACAAACCGATATTGAACAAACTGTAGAATTTTGTGAGAGTTGAGGCCTGCCTTTTCAATTTCAGAGGGCGTTTTTTGGGCAAAGTGAAAACAATGTTGCGATAACTCTTCCTGCGCAGAACTAGGCAACACATCTAATGCGATAAAACAGCGTATCTGATTATCTTGCGTAAGAGACACGTTAGACACTCTTCCCTTCACATTCTGCAAACCCAGCACAGTCCCCATACTTAGTTCGACATCCATATTATCGAAAAGGGTGAAGTCTGAATTGATATTCGTCGCGAAGAAGCCATTAATCGAAAGGCTTTCCACTTCAAAATATGTGCTTTGTTTATAAGCAAAAGGATGAACAAACTGCCCTTTCAAGCTTTGCTCAGGACTCATATGAACAGGGCTATACTCTCCATGCGGGTTATCTTGAGCATGTTCTATAACCGCAGAGATCTTTACCCTTTTCTGCTTATTCATCTGGAGATCGATGATCAAGCCCTTCAGGTCATATATATGGCCTAACAAGGGACTCAACTTCAGATGAATTCGATCACCAACAGAGAAATCACCAGCACGAGTTTCGCCTAAGGTTATAGCAAAGCCGATACTAGAAAAGTCGCTAAGGGAGGCGTCTACGCTTTGCCCGTTGATCTGAACAATGGCCTTAAATCCATGCTTACCTGTTAGCGCTTGCCGGGCAATACGGCGGTCTTCACGTCTTATAAATCGCGTTTGAAATTCCATACCTGAACCGAATAGAACCTTTTCGTTAGTATCCTTCATTTTTATGTGCCCAGTTTAAAACAAAAGCTCTCTAATATCCGATAAATATTTTACTAACGCGTTCGTGAATCGCGCACCATCGGCACCATTCACCGCTCGATGGTCATAAGATAGAGACAAAGGAAGCATTAAGCGCGGCTCAAATTTATCGTTAAGATACTTAGGCTTATACTCAGCTTTGGATACGCCCAGAATTGCGACTTCGGGCTGATTAACTATAGGTGTAAATGCAGTACCACCAATACTGCCTAAACTCGAAATAGTGAAGCACGCACCCTGCATATCTGCTGGACTTAGTTTGCGGGCCTTGGCTTTGCCCGCAAGATCGCCTAACTCTTGAGAAATTTGCCAGATGCTTTTTTCCATAACATCACGAATCACCGGCACCACTAGCCCATAATTTGTATCCACAGCCACACCGATATTAATGTATTTCTTGTGTACCATCTGTTGATTTGCTAGATCCAGAGAAACATTAAACTGAGGAAGGTCGGCTAGCACTTGCGCACATGCACGAATCAAAAATGGCAGAGGCGACAGCTTCAAACCCTTCGATTCCGCCTCCGATCGTTTAGATTTCCTAAAAGCTTCTAAGTCAGTAATGTCGGCTTCATCAAACTGAGTAACATGAGGAATATTGTTCCAACTGGACTGCATATTCTCAGCAGTTAGCTTTTGTATTCGATCTAGCTTGCTTGTTTCAATTGCCCCAAACTGACTGAAGTCTGGCAAGGTAGGTTGCTTGAATGCCGACCCAACACCCGCACCGCTCTGAGCAATTTGGACTTGATTCTTAATGTATGTATTAAGGTCATCTTTTTGGATTCTTGATTTCGGGCCTGTGGCTTTTACCCTAGCTAGATCAACACCTAACTCCCGTGCTAGCTTTCTTACAGCAGGACCAGCATGTACAGACGTATCAGAAAGCAAAGATGTATCTGCTACCGAGCCTTGTGCTGACGCCAAACCCGTCTCTGTTGTTTTCGAATCCGCGGCAAGCAACTCTGCTTTCGGATCCTTGTTCTCCTCGGGCAATGATTGCGCCACACTTTTCGCTTCTACGTTTCGTGCACTAGTCGTAGAAATAACCGCTATTTGATCGCCTTCAGATAGCTTGTCGCCAACCGCAACCATTAGCTTATTCAATTTGCCTGCAAATGGAGTTGGAATGTCCATCGAAGCTTTGTCGGTCTCTAAAACAATCAACCCTTGATCCGCGCTAACCTCTTCTCCGAGCGCGACCAAAACCTCTATAACCTCTACATCTGAAACTCCACCCATGTCTGGCACAACAACGACTTCTTCCGTTTCCTGAAGCGTCTCGCCTTCATTCTGAGCACTCGAGTTAGCATCCGGTTTTGATTGTTCAGGCGCGCTGGCGGGCGATACTGTATTATTTAACGGCTCCGGTACGACCTCACCACCAACACCTTCACCAGCATTCAGGGTCAATATTAGGTCGTCTTGTTTGATCTTTTGTCCCACAGAAACTAGCAATTTTTCTACGGTACCCGCAGCCGTAGCAGGCACTTCTATGCTTGCTTTGTCTGATTCAAGGACAACAATCGAATCATCTAGCTCAACCACATCTCCTGGCTTTACTAATACCTCAATGACCTCAACCTCACCGTCTGTACCGAGGTCTGGAACGTGAATATCAATATTACTCATAATTCCTCCTGGTTAACGAAGCATCGGCGCTACGCAGTTGCGATCAATATTGTACTTTCTCATGGCATCTAAACTCACTTTAGAGTCAAGTTTGCCTTGTTTAGCAAGACTGTCGAGCGCCGCAATGACGATATAGTACCGATCAATCTCAAAAAACTGTCTAAGTTTCTGCCGCGTGTCACTGCGACCAAAACCATCCGTACCCAGCACTGTATATGGGCTATCAATGTAAGCGCGAACCTGCTCCGCATACAAACGAATATAATCTGTAGACGCGACAACAGGACTGTCGCTGCCGCCGAGGCATTCCGTTATATAGGCCTTTTTCGCTGTCGCATCAGGATTGAGCATGTTCCAGCGCGACACCAATTGACCATCTCTAGCAAGTTCATTGAAACTCGTAACACTCCAAACGCTCGATCCGATAGAGTACTCTTGCGCCAGAATGTCAGCGGCAGCTGCCACCTCGTTGTAAATGGCGCCACTACCAAGAAGGTGCACATGATGCGATGCTTTCTTTGCTGCTTTTTCTTCGCGTAAATAGATACCTTTTAAGATGCCCTCTTCAGAACCTTCAACCAACGCAGGCTGCCTATAATTCTCGTTCATCACAGTAATATAGTAATACACAGATTCATTATCGTAGTACATTCTGCGCATACCCTCATGAACGATAACGGCAAGCTCACAAGCAAATGCTGGGTCATAGCTTATGCAATTTGGAATCGTTCCTGAAAGTACATGGCTATGCCCATCTTGATGCTGCAGACCTTCTCCATTAAGCGTAGTGCGACCTGAGGTCCCACCGATCAAAAAGCCCCTAGACCGCATATCTCCGGCCGCCCAAGCTAGATCTCCGATCCTCTGAAAACCAAACATCGAATAAAATATATAAAACGGGATGAGAGAATAATCGTGCGTGCTATAAGATGTTGCGCAGGCAATCCAAGCAGCCATCGCTCCGGCTTCATTAATCCCCTCTTCAAGAATTTGCCCCGCCTGATCTTCTCTGTAATACATGACTTGATCACGGTCATTGGGCACGTATTTCTGACCCTCTGATGTATATATACCAAGTTGCCGGAACATGCCCTCCATACCAAACGTTCGTGCCTCATCAGGCACAATAGGAACAATACGTTTACCTATGCGTTTATCCTTTGTCAGTGACGAAAGCATTCGTACAAAGGCCATTGTAGTAGAAATTTCCCGCTCACCAGAACCATCAAGTTGCGCCTTGAAAATATCAATTTCGGGAATCTTAAGCGGTGCACTTTTTTTACGCCGTCTTGGAAAGAAGCCACCAAGGTCTTCCCGACGTTTTTTCATGTAGACAGCTTCTGGGCTGTCTGGAGAAGGTCTGTAATAAGGTACATCTGCAATATCTTCGTCGCTTATCGGCACACCAAATCGATCCCTAAAATCTTTTAAGGTGTCGATATCAAGTTTTTTAAGCGAATGTGTTGTGTTAGTTGCCTCACCTGCTTTACCAAAACCATATCCTTTAACCGTGTGCGCGAGAATGACGGTTGGCTGCCCTTTATGATTAACCGCCTGGTGATAAGCCGCATAGACCTTGTAAGGATCATGCCCGCCTCGATTCAACTGTTCAATGTCATCATCACTAAGGCCTTCTGCGAGTTTCGCAAGCTCAGGATATCGACCGAAGAAATTCTTACGCGTATACGCGCCACCGCTCGACTTGAAGCCCTGCATCTCGCCATCAACCAATTCATTCATCGCTTGCTGCATCATTCCGCTGGAGTCTTGTGCAAACAGAGAATCCCATCTCCGGCCCCAAACAACCTTAGTCACATTCCAGCCTGCGCCGCGAAATACACCCTCTAATTCTTGAATTATTTTCCCATTGCCCCGTACAGGACCGTCCAACCGTTGCAAATTGCAGTTCACAACAAAGATCAAATTGTCTAGCTTTTCGCGACCAGCAAGCGCAATTGAACCTAAGCTTTCTGGCTCATCAGTTTCACCATCCCCAATAAAACACCATACCTTGCGCTCTGCTTTATCGGTCAACTCGCGGCTATGCAGGTATTTCATGACATGAGCCTGATAGATAGCCTGTAACGGACCTAAGCCCATTGATACCGTAGGAAATTGCCAATAATCAGGCATCAACCAAGGGTGTGGATAGGAGGATAGCCCGTCACCATCCACTTCGTTACGATACCTATCCATCTGACCTTCACTTAAGCGCCCTTCCAAAAATGAGCGCGCATAAATGCCTGGAGAGCTATGCCCCTGCACATAAAGAAGATCGCCTTCGCGCTCCTCATTACCCGCATTAAAAAAGTAGTTGAACCCAACGTCGTATAAGGTCGCACTCGAAGAAAATGACGATATATGGCCCCCAAGTTCACCAGGCCTGCTATTAGCTCTAAGCACCATAGCCATTGCATTCCAACGTATAAGAGAACGAATACGGCGCTCCATGAAAAGATCGCCCGGCATTCTAGCTTCATCCTTCGCGGGAATAGTATTGCGGTATGGTGTTACTACGGTATGAGCAGGAGTCAAACCTGATGCCGCACCCATGTCGGCTAATCGACTTAAGATATATTGCGCTCGTTCTAGGCCTTCATTATTAATTAGAGAACTAAGCGCCTCTAACCATTCTTCGGTTCCACTCGGGTCTTGATCATCTCGCATAGAATTCCCCCATTTCTTGGAGCGCAGTTATCACTATCAAAACAGCGATAAAAAGAGAACTGGCCTAAAAGAACATTTAACTTTGGTTAAAAAAAGGTCATAATTTGACCCGAATTGTTATAGTTAAGTTTCGCAGTTATAAAATAATAGTGCATGAACGCAAACTTAGCCGCTTTTCGATCAGCATTTCGCGTTAAATCTTGCCCGCACGGTCAAAAAATAGTTGTCGCAAAGTTATGAAACGAAAAAAATTAAAGTCTCTCCCGCTAGTATTAGCGATTTTCATGGTTGGCTTGTCGGCTCACGCAGTTGAACCTATGAGCGAAGAAGCGATGGGAAGCATGGCATTAGAGTCAGGACAAAATTTCACTCAAATTTATGGTCCGACATCTGCAGGTTTAAGCGTTGACACAGAAAGCTCTGGCGCTCTCGAGGGCGCTACGAAAACTAGCACTAACGAGACTGATGACACAGCAATTCTGGCTACAAAACAGAGCATTTCCGACTTAGAGAAACAATTAATTAATGAGTTTGAAACAGCGAAAGCAAATGGCGACTTCGATCTAGGGCAAGCAGAAATAATAAAAAGCGGCTCTTTAGTGGTCGGCCAAGCGGGCGCCTTCGATACTACAAGTGAAATCCGCTATAAAGACGGCGCATATAAGCACGATGCAACGTTCAATCAAGACGGCAGCGTCAAACACACTAGAGATCTTCAAATAGACATGCTTAAGTTTGAAAACCTTAGCAGCGATAACCTCAACGACAATACATTCGGAAGCATCTATATTTCTGACTGGAGCTCACGGGGCTCAAACACCACAACAGAAAGATAAAAAGCGCCGAAGGGCGCTTTTTATTACCTAAAAACAAAGCGTCAACGAGTGCCGTAAACAACCATCGTTTTGCCTTTCACCTGCACTAAGCCTTGCTCTTCAAGTGTTTTCAGTACGCGCCCAACCATTTCCCTCGAACAGCCGACTATACGGCCGATTTCCTGGCGAGTGATCTTGATTTGCATGCCATCGGGATGCGTCATTGCATCAGGCTCTTTACACAAATCTAACAAAGTTCTTGCTACACGCCCAGTCACGTCCAAGAAGGCAAGGTCGCCTACTTTTCGCGTAGTTTGGCGCAGACGAGAAGCCATTTGTTCGCCAATGAAGTACAAGATACGAGGATCTTGGCCTGAAATCTCTCTAAACTTGGTATAGCTAATTTCCGCAACTTCACATTCCGTCTTAGCTTTAACCCAAGCACTTCGTGAATCCATATTGTCGAAAAGACCCATTTCACCGAAGAAGTCACCGGTATTGAGATAAGCCATAATCATCTCGCGGCCGTCATCATCTTCAATAATAACCGTTACAGAACCCTTGATTATGTAAAACAAAGAATCGCTTTTGTCTCCAGCATAAATAATCGTACTTTTGCTTGGGTACTTTCGTCGATGGCACTGACTTAAAAAGAAGTCTAAATGTTTTGTTTTACTTTCAACAGGTTTAAGAATCGTGGACATTTGACACACCTTTATTATGCACACTGGCAAGTATTTATAACTCGCAAACTCGCTTTTTATATTATGCCGTAAAATTTTATCTACATGAGATTAGGATTTTAAGGCAACTTATTGATACATATAAAAAGTATAGACCAATATATCAAAACCACATTTATAAAATATGAATGTTTTATGTTACTCTGCGGCGATTCAATCGTTTACTTTGCAAGGGCAGATATGAAAGCGTCTATTAGCTGGGGCGGTGACGCCAAATTTATCGGGACATCTGAGTCAGAGCACAGCATTACAATGGATGGTCCTCCAGACCACGGCGGAACAAATCAAGGCCCGAGACCGATGGAAATGATCCTTCTAGGGCTTGGTGGATGTACTAGCTTTGATGTCATGAGCATCTTGAAAAAATCTCGCCAAGATGTCACAGATTGTATTGCAAATATTTCCGCTGAACGAGCAGATGAAGTGCCTAGCGTCTTCACAAAGATCGACATCCATTTCGTCGTAAGCGGCAATAGACTAAAGGATAGCTTGGTCAAGCGTGCGGTTGAACTCTCGGCAGAAAAGTATTGCTCTGCATCAATCATGCTAGAAAAGGCCGGCGTTGAAATCACTCATAGCTATGAAGTAAAAGATTCCGCAGCTTAGGTACTTAGAGCCACTAGATCAAACTTCGGTAAGATTTTCATAGTGGCTGACCGTTTCTCCCTGAACGAAATCGACGACTTGTTTTTGCATACGCTGCAAACAGATCGCCGAATCAACACCGTCTGCCAACACTGCTTTATCAAAATGGTGCGCAACATTCACGACAGACGTCACAACGCCCTCATTGCCTGCGTCTTCGAGTGCAGACTCTTGAGTATAGGCTTGATCAATAATGATCATGTCAACGGGAAGCACTTGCAGTAGACGAAATGGACATTCATTCGTTCCAAACTTATCCAAGGCAACATGAAACCCTAAAAACTGCAATTCTCGAATTACATCAGCCGCTTCATGCTCATTTTGAATTAAATACCCTTCGGACACATCAAACCAAATACGCTGCGAATCTAACTTCCCAGCTCTTAAGTTCTCAATAAGTGTTGCTTTAAAATCCTCATCAAGCAAGGTATGGGCGCTGATCGAAACTCGAACCGCGCGCTCAGGATCAAGGCTCTCCAAACTGGACTTCTGACTAGAGAAATAGCTTAGCCACCACTGCCCCATCGAGATCGCCTCAATCTTATTTGCAGGAACAAAAGCGCTCGCCTCATCATCAAGTTTACAGGTAAGTTTTAACTGCTCAGGCAACACGTTTTTATCGTTAATCTTGCGAGTATATTGTTTAAACACCTTAAACTGCTCTGAACTTTGCACATTCACGCGACAAGCACTTTCTGCAGCATGCTCATCCGTCGTTTGCTCCGGTTGCTCCAGCTCAACTTTCGCATTGCTACTTGCGCATAGCTCTGCGCTCTCTAGCGCATCGACTGCTCCGTTAAGCAAGGTGTTTGGGTTGTGAAAGCCTAGATAGCCCCAGCTCTCTGACATTTTAAATTGCAACTCAGCATCATAACCAGTGAGCGCTTTCATTTCCGAATACGCCACTCTAACCTGCTCGGCCCACAAACCAACGGACAACTCACTGTCACCACCACTAACAAAAACAGCGAAGTCATAACGGTTAAGACGCGCGGCTAAATTCCCCTCTTGATCAAGGGTTGTCAACACCTTCTCAATTGGCTCACGTGCAGAGGACTCTTGTTCATCAGAAAGTCCACCAATAAAGAGCCTTACATAAAGAATACAACATGGACTAGTGCGAGAGCCCTGCTGCATCTCTTTCTTTATCGAACGAAGAAACTCGTGACTATTGGCCAAACCTGTCTCTTTATCATGACTCGATTCAAAAGCAAGCTTTTCGTAAACATCTTTGACCATATTATCTAAGCCCTGATTAACAATAGGCAAATCATAATCTGGATCTGGCATGACCTCTCCAGTTTTTAAATACTGTGCAAGCTTAAACAAACCGAGCTCAACAACTTTCATACCTTGATGATTCACAAACACAAACTTCGTATAGCCATCCGCCACCCAAACCAAACGCATGAACTGAGTATCTTGATTCTCCTTTTGGAACTTCATCCAAGCATCAACAGGAATGGATTTCGCTCTGCGAATCCAAGGCTTCAGTACTTTAGATTTTTTTAGGTTTGTCTCTTCGAGTGATTGTTTTTTATCTACTATCGCAGCAGTAATACCTTCGCATTCAACTAACTCGTGCCTACCTAGAGGTGCATCAAGCAACAGTTGTTTTAGCGCATCACGCACCTTGGTTGACGCTTCATTACCCCCAGACACCAGCTTCAAACCATCTTGAATAATAGGCACGAACCTTTTTGCATCAAAGCCAGAAGACGGATCTTTTGCAAAACTGAGTAGTGCTTCCACAACAGCCAAAGAGGTTTTATAAGCTTCGCTCGTCTCACCGTCTTTCAGCAAACTGAGCTTTATATGGTCTAACCAACCCTGATCAAACAAGAGCTGCAATGCCACAGGAACCTTATGACTATCAATAATATTCTGTACCGCACGAAAAACAGTTT
>JAWUYI010000100.1:0-9475 GCA_034110885.1 Oleiphilaceae bacterium | reverse complement strand
CTCGCGTTATCTGGTATTCCTTATCAAGTTATGCACTTTGCGGTTAAACAGATCACGCCGGTGTCTACTTCAGCGGATGGAAAAAATTACTTTCGCGTCGAAGCAGAGATAGAAGATCCTTCTGAACGATTAAGGCCGGGGATGGAGGGGGTCGGAAAGGTTGAGGTCGGCGAACAAAAGCTTATTTGGATTTTCACCCATCGTCTGGTGGATTGGTATCGTTTATGGGCTTGGGAATGGATGCCATGAGTATCTTTGTCAAGAAGGTTAGCCATAGATGAGTGCGCCTCTGCTCAGTAACTCGTGGTATCGAGTTGCGTCTCTCAAACCTCGACTGAGGTCTCACGCAAAACTTCATCGTCATCGTTATAGAGGCGAAGTTTGGTACTTATTACAGGACCCAGCTTCGAATCGGGTGCATCGGTTTTCCCCAGCCGCGCGTCTGTTTATTGCCTCAATGAATGGCTCCCGCACAGTCGAAAATTTATGGGAAATGACCAACAAGCACTTAAAGGAAGAGGCTCCCTCGCAGGATGAAATCATAAATTTGCTTGGCCAACTTCACTCATCTGACTTGCTACAGAGTGATGTTAGCCCCGATGCAAGTGAAGCCTTTGAACGAGGCCTTCGTGAAGAAAAAGCACTTACTCGCAAAAGCTACATGAACCCCTTGGCTGTTCGTATTCCACTATGGGACCCCGATGCGTTTCTCAACAAGATAAACGCCTTTTCAAAAGTGCTCTGGAGCCGCTGGGGCGCATTGTTATGGCTAATTATCGTTCTCCCCGCGCTCTTAATGATTCCGCCGCACTGGCAAGAACTCACAAATAATTTTTCAGACCGAATGCTCGCCCTCGACAATATTTTCTTAATGTGGCTGGTTTTTCCGCTTATTAAAGCGCTGCATGAGTTAGGTCACGGCTCTGCCACCAAGGCGGGGGGAGGCGAGGTGCATGACATGGGGCTGATGTTGCTAGTGTTAATGCCTGTTCCCTATGTTGAAGCGTCTGCCGCCAATGCATTTAAATCCAAATACTCAAGAGCCGTTGTTGGCGCTGCAGGGATGATTGTCGAACTTTTTTTGGCAGCCATAGCCTTTTACCTCTGGTTGATTATGGAGCCCGGGGTACTTCGTGCAGTTATGTTTAACGTCATGATGATTGCTGGCGTCACGACCTTACTTTTCAACGGTAATCCTTTGCTACGCTACGATGCCTACTACATTCTGACTGATCTGATCGAAATACCGAACCTTTCTGGGCGAGCAACGCGCTATTGGGAGTATTTGTTTAGGCGCTATATTTCGGGTGTTCGTGATGCAGAAGCGCCCACTCATAAAACTGGAGAAAAAGCGTGGTTTATTTTTTATGGACCAGCTTCCAGCATTTATAGAATATTTGTAACGATCGCAATTGCACTATTTGTCGCGACACAATTTTTGGTGATTGGGGTCTTATTAGCGATGTGGGCCGTCGCGACCATGATTGGAATGCCAATATATAAGGGTTTAAAGTATTTGTTCGCTAGTCCGTCATTAACGCTTAAACGAAGCAGAGCGGTCTCCATAACTGGCGGAGCTTTAATCGCGCTCTTGGTGTTTCTTTGTTTTGTGCCTATGCCGTTTCGATCCAATGCCGAAGGCGTTATTTGGTTTGCAGATGAAGCGGTCGTTAGGGCAAGTGCGGATGGGTTTATGAATGAGCTTATCGTTCAACCAGGGCAAAGGGTTCGCAAAGGGCAGGAATTGTTAAAGCTCTATGATTCTGAGTTGGAAGCGCAAGTAAAATTAGGAGACGCACGTGTGGCTGAGCTAAGTGCAATGTACAGCGCCGAGTTTGTGCGCGATAAATCCAAGGCTAGCGTTATTCGTGAGCAATTAACCGCCGAGCGCGCTGCGCTTCTTCGTGCGCAAGAACGGGCCTCTGGACTTACCGTTAAAGCAGGCACAGATGGGGTTTTCGTATTGCCAGAAGCGGCCAGTATGCAAGGACGATTTTTCCGTAAAGGCGTCCTGCTTGGTTATGTCGTTGAGAAGGGTATGCCGCTCGCTCGTGTGGTGGTCGACCAGAATGCTGTTGATATGGTGCGACTCTCAACCAATGAGGTGTCTGTTCGGCATGTTCACCGAGCAGACACTATTTCGACCGGGAAAATTGTTCGTTTTTCTCCGTCGGGAACTGAATACCTTCCTAGTCGCGTTTTATCCGTCGAAGGTGGCGGACAGATTTCAGTTGATCCAAGAGATCAAAGTGGCGCAAAAACTTTGCAGCGTATGTTCGAGTTTGATATCGAGCTCGACTCTCAGTTTGATCGAATCTTTTGGGGCGAGCGCGTTTATGTTCGGTTTAGTCACGAAATGGAACCTTTGGCACGACAATGGTATCGCAGTATTCGTTTGATATTTTTGTCTCACTTTAACGTGTGACGCGACTATGAATAGAGTCAATATCTTATCTTTCTCCGACACCCTCGCTTCGAATAAGCCGTATCCAGAACGTTCTGAGGTCAAGCAAAAATGGTATGACCTGTTAGCTGAGTATTTAATGGCTGTGCTTGTTTCTCCTATTCGACATCGCGTCAGTCATTCGCGTTTCAATCTTATGAGAGTGGCACGACTGACAGATCGCTATGCTTCAAAGTTCGAGGCGTTTACAAATGAAGAGTTAGCTCAGCATGCTCAGAAGATGAGAGGACGTCTGAGGCGACAGGGATTCAAAATTCAAATTTCGTCAGCATGTTTTGCGCTAATAAGAGAAGCTGCTTGGCGCTCTCTGGGCAAGCGCCATTACGACTCTCAGGTTGTTGCTGGCTGGGCGCTTTTGAACGGCGAACTTGCCGAAATGGCAACCGGCGAGGGCAAGACTTTCGCAGCAACACTTCCGGCGTGTGTGGTTGCCCTAGCTGGATACCCCGTGCATGTTATTACTGTTAATGATTATTTGGCGCAACGCGATGCTGAAATTATGGCACCACTATATGAATTTCTTGGACTAAGTGTTGGTTTTGTTGTGCAGGGTATGTCTAAGAGTGAGCGCCGCCAAGCTTATGGGTGTGCTGTTACTTACTGTACTAATAAAGAGCTTGCCTTTGACTATTTAAAAGACGGTGTTGCCTTGGGTAAGCGTAATAGCCGTTTGCACCTAGCACTAGAAAAGCTAAGGGGCGACTATGCTCGTGACGAAGAATTGGTATTACGTGGACTGTACTTTGCGGTAGTGGATGAAGCCGATAGTGTTTTTATAGACGAAGCGAGTACACCACTCATACTTTCGTCTTCGGTGGATGCAGGCAATCAAGGAGAAGATTACCGCGAAGGTCTTGAGATTGCGCGCTCGCTTGAAGCGGGCATCGATTTCGAGTTAGACCTACAAACCCGGCGTATAGATTTGCTCGGTGCTGGCAAGCAAAAAATCGAGACCTTCGCACAGAGTCTGGGGGAACGTGGCGTCTGGAGTTCGATTCGTGCAAGAGAAGAGCTAGTAACTCAAGGGCTCAGTGCGTTATTACTGTATAAAAAAGATCAGCATTATGTGGTGATCGATAATAGCGTGCAAATTGTTGACGAATCAACGGGAAGAGTAATGCCCGACCGGTCATGGGAAAGGGGCTTGCATCAATTTATAGAGGAAAAAGAGGGATGTGAGTTAAGTGCGCGCAAAGAAACTCTTGCTCGACTTACCTATCAGAGACTTTTTCGACGTTATCTCCGACTCGCTGGAATGACCGGGACAGCCCAAGAAGTAGCGCGGGAGATCAAGTCGACCTACAAACTGTCGGTAACGCATGTGCCCTTGAATATGCCTTCTAAGCGTAAAATTCTTTCCTCACGTTTGTATTTGAGAGCAGAGCAGAAATGGCACGCCGTCTCGAAGGTTGTCGATAAATTGGCGAACCAGGAAGAGCGGCCAGTTTTGATCGGCACCCGTTCGGTCAAAGCATCTGAAGAAATTAGTACGCTATTGAGCCAACAAAACATTGAGCACACTCTTCTCAACGCTAAGCAGGACGAAACAGAGGCTCTAGTGATCGCCTCGGCAGGTCAGCGCAGTCGTGTCACTGTCGCAACCAATATTGCAGGAAGGGGCACGGATATAGAGCTTGAAGAGTGGGTGCAGAAGAATGGGGGGTTGCATGTCATACTGACGGAATATCATGACTCCAAACGTGTTGATCGACAGCTATTTGGTCGCTGCGCGCGTCAAGGAGACCCTGGTAGCTGTGAAGTTATCGTGTCTCTAGAGGATGAGATTTATACAACCTATACCCCGAAACTTACCAGATTTTCTGCCAAGCTCTTGCAGCGGTGGTCGTTTACGGAGCGCACAGTGCTGTGGGTTCTGACAACACTTGCGCAATTCTCTTCAGAAGCTAAAAGCAAACAACTCCGGACCCAAACAATGAAAAATGATAAACAACTAAACACAGTATTGGCGTTTTCCGGGAGAGGGGAATGAAGTCTGATCGTTTGAATATTTTGAAAAAAACTACATGTAGCCTAGCCACTATTTTAGTGTTGCTTGCATCGAGCGCAGCTAGCGCCGTGCAAGAGTCCTATGAGTGTTTGATCGTCCCAAACCAAACGGTTGAACTACGCAGCCCGACGGATGGGCTAATCGACAAAGTGTTGGTTGGGCGAGGCGATCAGATCAAGAATAATCAGGTGCTCGTTGTTCTTGAATCGAGCGTTCAAAAATCGGCTGTGCAAATTGCAAAGTATCGAACCGAAATGGATGGACGAATTGCTTCGTCAAAAAGTCGCTTAGATTTCGCGGATAAGAAACTCAAACGCGTAGAAGAGCTAGGCCGAAAAAATTTAGTGTCTGACCAACAGGCTGACGAAGCACAGGCAGAGAAATTGGTTGCCGAAGCTGAACTGCTTGATGCAATGGAGGCTCAACAGCTTGCGAAACACGACTATCAACATGCACTCAATCAGCTACATCAGCGAACCCTGCGCAGCCCATTTGATGGTGTTGTCATTGACCGAATGCTAAACCCTGGAGACTTAGCTGAATCGGGTTCAGGGCCGAAACCGATACTAAAGCTCGCGCAAATCGACCCTTTGCTAGTAGAAGTCACGCTGCCCTTAGACGCTTATGGGAAACTCAATGTCGGAATGTCAGGCACCGTCACGCCTGAAGGTCTTTTGGGTAGCCATTCGGCGAAAATAGCTATTGTTGATAGCGTATTTGACGCTGCGAGTGGAATGTTTGGTGTTCGTTTAGAGATGAGCAACAATGACGGGGCTGTGCCCGGTGGTATTCGATGTCGCGTAACATTTGATGCGCTTTAGCATATTCGCGTAAGGCCCGACTATCATTCTTGGTAGGCGCGCCAGCCCTAAACGCGTATGGTCTGGCGCCATAACTAATCTAAGCTCCAAAGGCCTAGCCTGTCTCTTTATTTTGAGTCTCGGCAGGCTCATTTGTTGAAAACTGAGCGACTAATTCTTTTAGCTCATTAGCCAGTTCAGAGATTTCTTTACCAATTTGCTCTATTTCAACAGCTGAGGCGTTTCCCTCTTGGGTAATGGCAGACGTGCGTTCAATGTTGGATTCAATATCATTTACTAGCTGTGTTTGGTCCGTGGTGCTTGCTGCGATTTCTTGGTTCATTTCTGCTATGCGATGACTTTCTGATACAACCATGTCCAGTGTGTTTCCGGCTTGCATTGACAGCTCGGCGCATTGGCTGGTTTTTAACTTGCTGGCCTGCATCACGTTTACCGCTGCAGAGGTGCCTTGTTTTAGGTTTGCTAGCGTTTCGTTAATAACCGATGTTTCGTTCTGAATTTTGTGTGAAAGTGTTCGTACTTCGTCGGCAACCACGGCAAAGCCTCGGCCATTTTCGCCAGCTCTAGCCGCTTCAATCGCTGCATTTAATGCCAGTAGATTTGTTTGGTCTGATATCGAGTCTATTACCTCTAAAACCTGTGCGACGCTCTGCGCATCTTCTTCTAATTTGGTTAAGGATTCAGAGGCATTTTCGACTTCCTGTTCAACGGACTGGATTGCGTTAATCGAGTCTTGCGTTGCGGTTTTACCCAACTCAGACTGATGCTCTGCCGCGCTCGCGGCATCGGCGGCACCGCTCGCGCGTTCGGCAGTCTGGCCAATGCTCGCGGCTATCTGTTCGATTGATAGCTTAATGGCACTAATTTGATGGCTTTGTTCCGCTGATTGTCTGGTGCCGTTCTCGGATAAGTTGGTTAGGTTGGCGCTTTGCAGTACTAGCGCTTTAGACGTCTCTCCCGTGCGGTGCACAAGGTGTGCGAGTTTAGACACAAATAAATTGAAGCTCGCGGCAAAGCTTGCGATCTCGTCTTTTCCTGTATCGTTCAAACGGCTGTCTAACTTGGCTTGTCCTTGAGCGATGTCTTGCATGGTATTAGACATGTTCTCGATAGGCCTAAATAAACTTTGTGCGAGAAACACGATGAGCGCGGCCGAAATTAAGATCACGACAAGTGTGAGTATTGCCAAGCTAGAGCTTAGTTCGTTGGATAGCTGTGAGGCACTGGCAAACGCCTCGTCTTTGTCTATTTCGCTTACTATACCCCATTGAAACCCTTCCACTTCAATGGGAGCAAAAGCGGAAAGTACCTCTCTACCGTCAAATTGAGTGACTTGTTCAAATCCACTTTCTCCGGCAAGGGCACTTGCCGTCGCGAGCGTGTCAATGTGCTGTAAGCCAATGCCTGAACCCCGCGCGCTAATCTCTTTAATAGGCTGAGGAGAGCTGTCCTTATGCTCATTGAGTCGGCTTAAATAACGCTCAATATCCTCTGCATTTAAGCGACTGGTGTTTCGCAGTGTCGAATCTGAGCCCACTAAATAGGCCTCACCTGATTGACCAAGCCCGATGTCAGACCATGAGTTATTGTTGGTCATAATCGAGTCGATGGAATCAATCGGAAACTGCACCACCAATACACCGCGTACGCGCTTAAACTTAATAATGGGGGTCGCGATAAATGATACGGGCGCATCGAACAAGGGTGCGAAAGCGCTGTAGTCAACATACGCCAGTTCGTCTTGTTGTACATCAAGCGCAGCCTTAAATGCTTTGCCCAAACCTGAGTCTGCGAACGCGCCATCCAGCACAGAGGTACCTATTTCGAAGCCTTTGTTCAGTGAATAGTTCACACGCCCTTCGGGGCCAATGAGATAGACGTCGCCAAAGCCGAGTTTGCTTGCATATTCAAGAAAAGCCGCATGGTAGCCGCTATGCGCTGAACTGTAAGAAGAGAACTCATTAGTCGGGCTTTCGAGCTTTTGCTTTTCACCAACGGGATTAGGGTTCGCGAATATATAATGATATTGGAGTAGCCAAGCATTGTCGTCAAAACCGGCATAAAACGATTCTGCGTCAATGCTTGTTTGAGGGTTGAGTGCTTTATATTTATCTAGATACTCGCGTTTAAAGTAGTCCTTAAGGTCATTCTTTTGCTGCTCTGAAATTCCGGAAGACTGAGTAAATGCATCGAAGGTGGAATCGAAGTGAAAGCTAGCCGAGCCAGTGTTCTGGTCCTTTGCCATAAGCTGAAACTGATTTCGTAAACCCGTTAAATAGGCTTCGACATGTGCTTTTTTGAGGGCAAGAATAGACTCTAGCTTTGATTGCGTTAGCTCGCTAATGGTTTGCTGCGACTTGGAATTGGCAATATATATAGCGGTTAAGCCAACGAGTAAAAGGCTAAGGAAGACAAGCGACAGTGACCCGAAAACCAGTTTGGTTTTTATTTTCATCTATCCTTCGCTCCTTATCGCGATCGCTAAACCGGCACAGCCGCAGTGTTCAATAGCCCGTAGTTTAGTCTAAAATCGGCAGTCCATCGGTTTGTGTTGCTGATGAAACAGTCTGTTCATTGCCTGCGGGCAGAACTGCGTTCGAAATCGAATGCGATTGATGCGCACATGACTTATTCTTGATGCTTAGATTTGATTCTAAGCGGCGAGCATCACTATGATGCCATCGGCCGTTTAAAAATAATAAAAGAGGTGCAATATGCAGCCTAAAGAATTCCCCAAGACCTTTGGTCAGCGCGTGGTGATATCTGAATTTTCAGAGTCTCCGCTGGAAGGCGTAGAAAAAAACCTAAGGGTCGAAGCTCAGCCAATACCAGACCCACAAAGTTTGGCCGCTCACGACGTATTAATTGAAGTACGCAGCGCCTCGGTCGGCTGGGTAGATTTGCTCATGACCAGTGGCCAGTATCAACACATGCCGCCGCTTCCTTATACTCCAGGTTTAGAATACAGCGGTGTGGTAGTTTGGCTTGGTTCAGATGTAGACAAAAGCAAGGTATCGCTTGGCGACAAGGTGTTTGTAGATGGCTTTATTGCGGGCCCGCGCTCGCCCGGAAATTATCAATCGTATGGCGGTTTCGCAAGTTATGCGGTAGCCCCTGCGAATGCGGTTCGAGCTATTCCTGAAGGCTTCTCGTTTGACCAAGCCTGTAACCTCTTAGGCAGCTACGAAACAGCGTATCACTGCCTTATCAAGTGCGGTCAGTTAAAAGCGGGCGAAACGGTTCTGATTCATGGTGCGTCTGGTGCGACCGGTTTAGCTGCGGTGCACATTGCTAAACTTATCGGTGCCACCGTCATTGCTACCGGCCGTTCAGATGAAAAACTCGCCGTGGTCAAAGAACAAGGAGCCGACCATGTTTTGAATTGCAGACCCGCAGAGGGTGAGCAAGGTGTTCGGCGTTTTCGTGATGAGGTAAAAGCACTAACCGATGGAAAGGGCGTAGACCTTGTGTACGATGGCGTTGGCGGTGATATCTCGTTAGAAAGCATGCGTTGCGTTAAGTTTGGTGCGCGCTTTCTTATTGTTGGTTGGGCTTCGACGCCGTTTGTCTCTAAAGGTAAGGGGCAGCGCGGTGCGCCTGCGGCAAATATGCTTCCGACCAATCTCATTATGATGAAGGGCTTGCAGGTGCTAGGTTGCCCAACAGTGATTTCCGCACAGCATGACCCAAGCATAAGAACCGAACGCTTAGAGCAGATCATGAAGTGGGTCGAGAGTGGTCAATTACAACCTTATATTTCGCATAGGTTTGCGCTTAGTGAGGTAAAGGAAGCAATGCGAACGAAATGGACAGGGGGAGTGATTGGGGGCTGTGTGTTGCACCCTTGATTGAGTCAAACAGCAAAGCATGGCAATGATTAGACATATCAATAACCACACAGAACAATAATAAGGCAAGGCAATGGAACTCACTCTAGAACACAAGCAAATACAAGAAACCACACGAAAGTTTGTCGAGAACGAGATCAACCCTTTTGTTGCAGAATGGGAAGACGCTGGCATTTTTCCTGCTCATGAAGTGTTCAAAAAGCTCGGAAATTTGGGTTTGCTGGGTATTCATAAGCCTGTTGAATATGGCGGTATGGGTTTGGATTATTCCTACAACCTCGTGGCAGCAGAAGAGCATGGTCGTGCTTTGTGCGTGGGCGTCCCGACAGCGATT
>JAWUYI010000099.1:0-33962 GCA_034110885.1 Oleiphilaceae bacterium | reverse complement strand
CACCGTCGATCTCTTTGAGTGGGTGCGTGAGTTCAGGGTCATGAATGACAATAATTTGCTTACCCATCCCAATCGCGATTCCGGCTTCAAAAGCGGCGTTCCACTGTTTGTATTGGGGGCCAAATCGCACCACCACTAAGTCTGCTTGCTTGATCATTGTTGTGGTGCGTAGGGCATTGATTTTGGCTGCTTTATGGTCTTTCCAAAAGGCCTGATCTTCAGCGCCAAGAATACGCACGCCTACTTCGTCGCTCGCTTCGTGGTTCGTGATTGGCGCAGAGATGTTGATGTCGAGGTTGGCGTTTTTGATGCCTTCGGCAATGCGCTCGCGCCAGTCGGTATGGATCTCGCCAGAAAGATATATCGAATATTTCATAAAAAAGCTCTTTAAGGAAAATGTAACTTCATTAAACTATGGGGTACAGGGAGGCTGAATTCTAGCATTGAACAGCCACAAACCTGAATGGATTATGCATTTACAAAGGAGGTAGATCGTGGCGATATATGACCATAGATATGGTGGGTTGGATTATTTTCGTATTTATCGTGCATGGGGAGGTAAGGAGTACCAAGAGTATGTGCGTATCAAAAAGAGCCGTTCGGCAGCCTATAAGAAAGCGCAGGCGATAGACGCAAAACTCGACAAAGCGTATCAGGTATTTCTACGAATACAGGCGATGCGTCCTGACTATCATGTGAGAACAGAGGGAACGATACGGGGTTTGCGCCGAGTGTTGGTTAGTCGTCCAAACCGCGCCGAGAGCGAGGTGTTCGAGTTGAGGATTAATGTGCCTTGGGCGTCAGGGGTTAAGCGCACCACTATTTCGATATCGGTGCATGGTGCTGACAAAGCATTTGAACTCGCTGTAACAAAAATTTGTTCTTGGTATGAACTTGCTGAAGCTAGCCCTGCCGCTTTAGCCATGAGTCAATGTAAAAGCGCGTATATAGATGATGACGCTAAGGCGGGTTTGGCAGGTTCGGCACTGTTGAAAGCGAAGCAAGAACTTGAGTTATTAGCCGACGGAGTCGTTAAAGGCTTTAAACGCTTTGGATTTTAAATTGTGAGTTTACGACCGCCAAAATGCGGGCGTAAACAATATTAGCAATGTGAAAATCTCAAGACGTCCCATAAGCATCGCAACGCAAAGCACCCATTTTGCAAAGTCAGGGATGTCGCCATAATGCACGGCGACGTCTCCTAGACCTGGGCCTAAGTTATTGATGCACGCCCCGACTGCAGACCAAGCGGTCACTTGATCTAAACCGCAGGCTAATAGTAAAAGCAAGAGTACGACAAAGACAAAAAGGTACAGAGAGAAGAAGCCCCATACGGCTTCAATAACCCTGTCTGGTACCGGCTTTTTGCCGACTTTGATTGGGATGACCGCGTTTGGATGAATAAGGCGCTTTATCTCTCGCATGCCTTGCTTGAATATCAATAATATGCGAATTGCTTTCATGCCGCCGCCGGTTGAACCCGCACAGCCTCCGATGAATGCAACAACAAATAATAAAAAAGGCAGCACAAAAGGCCAGCTCGAGAAGTCTGCGGTAGAGAATCCTGTTGTGGTGGCAATTGACACTACTTCGAAGGTGCCTTTTATGAGGGCAGTCATGGGTTCGTATGAGTCGGTCGCCGCTAAGGTGACGACCGTTACCACGATTACTGAAAGCATCACGGTGGCATAGAATTGGAATTCTGGATCTCGCATATAGACCATTGGGTTGTTAGAGCGCCACGCTGTAAAGTGCAGCGCGAAGTTTATGCCTGAGATGAACATAAAGAATACGGCCACAAGCTCTATCGTTACGCTATCAAAAAAGCCAATGCTTGCATCGTGAGTTGAATAGCCGCCAATGGCAATGGTTGAGAAACTGTGTGTGATTGCGTCGAAACCACTCATTCCTGCGCCCCAGTAGGCTAGAGCACACAGTATAGTGAGCCCAAGATATATGTACCAAAGTGCTTTCGCTGTCTCGGTTATGCGAGGAGTGAGTTTGCTGTCTTTGACGGGTCCGGGTGCCTCTGCGCGATAGAGCTGCATGCCCCCGATACCGAGCATTGGTAATACCGCAACGGCGAGAACGATCAACCCCATCCCGCCAAACCACTGTAGTTGCTGGCGATACCATAAAATAGATTTTGGTAGGTCATCCAGGCCGGTAATAACCGTGGCTCCGGTGGTGGTTAGTCCAGACAGAGACTCAAAATAGGCGTCTACATAAGTCAGTTCTGGCGAGTCAGATAAGTAAAGAGGGAGTGATCCGCTGAAGCTCAGGACAATCCAAAACATGACGGTGATAAGGAAGCCATCGCGGATACGTAATTCGCGTCGTTGTTTTTGAAACGGTAGCCAGACTAAAAAGCCTGCTCCCAAGGTGAGCAGAAACGCATCGGCAAAGGTTTGAAACTGGCCGTCATGAAACCACATAGACACAGCAAGCGGTGGAAGCATGCTAAAACTAAATAGCATGAGTAAAATGCCCAGCATTCTGGCAATTGTCGTGAACTGCATTTCTGTGATTGCTCCTAGCTACAGGCCTTTGCTGCAGTGCATATCAAAACTTTAAAAAAACGTTAGCCCGACTTGGAAGAGTTTTTCGACTTCACGAACTTTTCTCTTATCGATCAAGAACAAAATGACATGGTCGTCAGGTTCTATGCGCAAATGGTCATGAGCGATGAGTACTTCTTTTTTTCGCACAATAGCGCCTATTGTTGTGCCGCTAGGCAGTGCGATTTCGTCGAGTCGCTTGCCGACAACTTTAGAAGAACGATGATCGCCATGAGCAATTGCTTCGATTGCCTCGGCCGCGCCGCGCCTCAATGAATGCACATTTGCAACATCGCCGCGACGGATGTGTGTCAGCAGACTGCCAATTGTTGTTTGTTGCGGCGATACGGCAATATCGATCTCACCGCCTTGAATTAGGTCCACATAATCAGGGTTGCTGATAAGTGTGATCACCTTTCGTGCGCCGATTCGTTTGGCAAGCATGGACGCCATGATGTTTGCTTCATCATCGTTTGTGACAGCGATAAATACATCGGTTTCGTCAATATTCTCTTCGATTAGCATGTCTTTGCCAGCGGCGTTGCCTTGCAAAACGATGGCCCGCTCTAGTGACTCAGATAGTTGTTTGCAGCGCTCAGGGTTCGCTTCAATAATCTTAACTTGGTAGCGCCGCTCAAGCTTTTCTGCCAAGCGCGCGCCGATGTTTCCACCGCCAGCAATAATAATGCGTTTATATTTTTTCTCTAGCGGTTGCAGTTCGGCCATCACCGCTCTGATGTGGTCTCTGGCGGCAATAAAGAATACTTCATCTTTATCCTGGATGATGGTACTTCCGCTTGGAATAATTGGTTTGCCATCTCTAAAAATTGCGGCCACACGTGTGTCGATTTTTGGCATGTGCTGTCGAATAGTGGAAAGCTCATGACCAACAAGAGGACCGCCCTCTGTAGCTCTAATAGCAACAAGTCGGGCTTTTCCGTCGGCAAAGTCTAGCGCCTGTAACGCTCCGGGGTACTCTAAAAGGCGTTTGATGTGCTTTGTAACGACTTGCTCTGGGCTTATTAGGACATCAACGGGTATTGCGTCGTTTCTGAAGAGCTCAGGCTTGTTTAGGTAAGATGTAGATCGTACTCGGCTAATCTTGGTAGGGGTGCGAAATAGTGTATGCGCAACTTGGCAAGCCATCATGTTGACCTCGTCACTATTGGCGACGGCAATCAGCATGTCGGCGTCCTCGGCCCCTGCTTGTTCAAGAACATCAGGGTAAGACCCTTGCCCTTCAATGGTGCGGATGTCGAGTTTGTCCTGCAGCTCGCGCAGGCGGTCAGCGTTGCAGTCGATGACTGTTATGTCATTTGCTTCGCTTGCGAGATTTTCAGCGAGCGTACCACCAACTTGGCCTGCGCCAACGATAATTATCTTCATAGGTTTCGCGTATGGTTATGCTGTTTTTGTAAGTTGAGCATAAAAGAAGCCATCATGTCCGAAGTTTTGTGGGAATAGCTGTTGGCCGAAGCCGGTGTCTATTCCCCATGTGGCGTCAATTTTGTTCAGTTTAGCGTCTGGTTGCTGCTTCAAAAATCGCTCAATAACACGGCTGTTCTCTTGAGGAAAAATAGAGCACGTTGCATAGAGTAAAATTCCACCCTCTTTCAAACACGGCCATAGGCTTTTGAGTAATTGTAGCTGCAGATCTGCAAGATTCTTTAGATCTTCCTGTTTTCTCAAAAGTTTAATGTCTGGATGGCGTCTAATAACACCGGTTGCGCTGCAAGGTGCGTCAAGAAGAATGCGGTCAAAAAGCGTTTGGTCCCACCATTGTTCTGTTTGTTCGGCCGGTGCATGATGGATTGTCGCTTCTAACTCGAGTCGACTTAAGTTTTCTTCCACCCGTTGAAGTCGTTTTTTGTCATGATCGAGCGCATGAACGTCGATGCTAGGTTCTTGTTCAAGTATTGCGCAGGTCTTGCCGCCAGGGGCTGCGCAGGCATCGAGCACTCTTAGGTTTGGTTTTAGGTCAAGCAGGTCTGTACATAGCTGTGCCGCTTCGTCTTGCACGCTGATACAGCCGTCCGCAAAGCCTGGAAGCGTTTTGACATCTTGAGGTTGGCTTAATGTAATTCCTCTGCTAGAAAACTCGCTTGCAGAGGATTCAATTTCAGCGTCGTTTAACAACTTTAAGTAGTCGTCGCGAGAGTTTTTCTGAACATTTACGCGCAACGTCATAGGAGGGCGTGCATTAGACTCCCTAATGATGTCGTCTGCATAATCCGGCCAATTGTGCTGTAGCTTTTCACGCATCCACAATGGGAAACTTTCTGAGGTGGCCGTAGAGGGAAGTTCTGCTTGCTCTTCTTGGTTGCGTGAAATATTTCGTAAAACCGCGTTGATCAAATTCTTGAAGTTGCTTGATTGCAAAGCATCAGTGTCAGCCGCCGCGACGGTTTCATTTATAGCTGCGTGCGCAGGGATGCGCATGAATTGTAATTGATACGCGCCCAAAACTAGTAGGTTGCGCGCGTTAAACTCATTTCGATGCAAGGGCTTTTTTAGGTAGCTCTGGCATTGTTTATCTAGGTAGAAGTACCAGCGGCAGCAACCGAAAAGCAGTTCTTGAAACAGGCTTTGGTCTTTTTCGGCAATAAATTCGAAATATTTCGGGATGACGGTGCTAAGCGATTGTTGGTTCTGAGTGACTTCAGAAAGCGCTTCGCAGGCGATCTGACGGATATTTATGGCTGCGCTCATGCGACAAAGTCCAATAGGGGGTTAAGTATGCTGCTTACAGGTTTTGGCCTGGCTCGAGTAGTTTTTTTCCGCCATTTACAAAGTCTGCCGTGCTTATGGCTTTACTGCCCGGCAATTGTATTTTTAGAAGTCTGAGTTGACCTTCGCCGCACTGCACGGTAATACCATTTTTGTTTTTGTCTAATATGGTACCCGCGACTGCACTTAAATTTTCGTCCGCCTCTACTGCTGCTTCAAAGATGCGAATGCGCATGTCGTCAAGTTCGGTAAACGCGACTGGCCAAGGGTTGAACGCGCGGATTGTGCGTGCGATTTCAGTTGCGCTTTTAGTCCAATCAATCTTAGCTTCTTCTTTGCTCAGTTTGTGGGCGTAATTCGCTAAGCTATCGTCTTGTTTCTCTGCGCTTAGCGTAGCGTAGTTATTTAGGTATTCAAGAATGGCTGATGCGCCGAGCTTGGCCAATATGTCATGCAAGGTGCCGCCAGTCGCTGTATCTTCGATGATGCAGGGTCTGCGCAACAACATCGCGCCGGTATCAAGGCCTTCATCCATTTGCATTATGGTGATCCCGGTTTCAGCGTCTCCTTCTTGTATTGCTCGCTGAATAGGCGCTGCGCCGCGCCAGCGAGGTAGTAACGACGCGTGTATATTAATGCACCCTTGTGTAGGTAGTTCGAGGACTGCTTTGGGCAAAATAAGGCCGTAGGCCGCCACGATCATTACGTCGGCATTTAAGTTCGCTAGCTCTTTTTGTGCGGTTTCATATTTTAATGACGGTGGCTGGTATACAGGTATGTCGTGCTGCAGTGCGCATTGCTTTACTGGGCTGGCCATCATTTTCTTGCCGCGACCTGCTGGCCTGTCAGGCTGCGTATAAACAGCGATTACGTGATGCCCAGCTTCAATAATAGCGTCAAGGCTGCTCGCGGCAAATTCTGGTGTTCCGGCAAATACTATATTCAAAATGGCTCTCGCATAGTTACGCGGTCGAAGGCTTACGCTCTGGTTTTTTGCTGCTTTTCTAGCTTCTTCTTAATGCGGTTGCGTTTTAATCCGCTTAAGTAGTCGACGAATAGCTTTCCGTTTAGGTGGTCCATTTCATGTTGAATGCACACTGCGAGTAGTCCAGTAGCTTCAAGTTCAAAGGGTTTGCCGTTTCGGTCTAAGGCTTTAATAAGTACGTGTTCAATGCGCTCCACATCTTCGTAGAAGCCGGGAACTGAAAGGCAGCCTTCTTGCATTTTTTCTGGATCGCCCTCAAGGATGGTGATCTCAGGGTTGATAAATACATGAGGCTCGTCTTTTTCTTCGGATAGATCCATCACAATAAGTTGGATATGTTGATCCACCTGTGTCGCGGCAAGCCCTATTCCGGGGGCGTCATACATTGTTTCGAACATGTCGTCGACAAGTGCGGATATTTTCGAAGTGATCTCTGTTACCGGCGCTGCAATTTTTCTTAGGCGCGGGTCTGGATATTCTAATATTTCTAATATCGCCATAGGTTTAGATAGATTTCTTAAAGATGAATGGACAATTTGTGGTGTGTATCACGAATACGCTGCTACTATTATCTAATAGAAAGCCAATTTAATACAAATTGTCTTTCTATCATCTATAGTTAAATTCAGTACTTGAGCTATTAATTATAGGTAGCGCGATGATTGCTCGATATTTTTTGCGCTAAGACTGAAATAGATGCGGATTGTGCATGTGCGTAAGTGTGTGTCATTTTCCTCGTAACTGAAAGATGATTAAGCAATGATTTACCAAAGAAACGACAATATTTGTAGGCAGACCATGATTCGTAAGTTTTTAGTCCGAAGTGTAGCGTTATTACTGCTGAGTTTTCAGCTTGTTGCGGCGCCAGAGTTTAAAGATGAGCATCCCGATAGATACACCGTTGTTAAAGGTGATACCTTGTGGGATATTTCTGCGCGCTTCTTAAAGTCCCCATGGTTGTGGCCCGAAGTGTGGCATGCTAACCCCCAAGTTTCGAACCCTCACCTCATATACCCAGGCGACGTTATCGGTCTGATTTATATGAATGGCGAGAAGAAAGTGACAACCTTGAAGCCGGGCCCTGACAACGGCGTTGTTAAATTAAGCCCGAAAGTACGAGCGCAGCCAATTTCTACGGCGATTCCAACGATTCCTTTAGATGCCATTTCGAGCTTCTTAACGAGCAATCGCATTGTTACACAAGAAGAAATGGATTCAGCGCCTTATATTTTGACTGGTAAGGAGCAGCACTTGATTACGGGTGCGGGCGACCAAGTCTTCGCTAGAGGTGACCTGAAAGGCTCTGATAAAATGGGCGTTTATAGAGAAAGTGAAGCTTACACAGACCCTGACTCAGGCGAGTATTTAGGTCTTGAGGCGAAAGCGATCGCAACAACCAGTGTTGAAGCCGTTAATGGTGAAGTAGCGACACTGCAGGTTTTGCGCTCGAACGAAGAGTTACGCCAAGGTGACCGCGTGTTACCAACAGAAGATCGAGTGATTAATTCTACCTTTACCCCAAGCAAGCCGGACACAGATGTTCGTGGCAAGATGATTGCCGTAGAATCAGGGGTGGATAATATTGGTCAGTACAACGTAGTCGTGATTAATCGTGGCGAACGTGAAGGGATTAAAGAAGGGCATGTCTTGGCGATTTACAAGTCGGGCGGCGCTATTCGCGATCCATATACAAAAGAGACGGTAGAGCTTCCGGCAGAGCGTGCAGGTTTACTAATGGTCTTCCGAACCTTTGAGAAGTTGAGTTATGGCCTTATCTTGAAGGCTACTCGCCCTCTTAAAGTATTAGACGAAGTACGTACACCTTAGATTGCTTTTAGTTCTAATTTAGAGACAATAAGCCACTCAATTGAGTGGCTTTTTTGATCAAGGAAGATCATATGTCTATTTCTGCAGCAGGCCTAGCGTGTCTGCGTTTTTCTGGAGTTCGTGGTTTCGGGCTCAAAAATTTCCATCAGGTTTATCAGTTTCTTGGTTCTGTCGAGCGAATAGCTGCGGCTAGCGAGCAAGAGTTCATGCAAGCGGGTTTAGGTGTTGATTTGGCGCGGCGAATGTCCAGGTCCAACCAAACAAGTCAGTCTTTTATGCCAAGTGATGAGTTGAATGCTTGGCTGCAAACTGACAGGTGTTGTTTGATATCGATTGACGACTCCCACTACCCAGACCACTTAAAACAAGTCCATTTGGCGCCGGCACTCTTGTATGTGGAGGGCGAACTCTCGACCTTGCATCAAGAGCAAATTGCTTTGGTAGGAAGTCGTAAGCCAAGTATGTCGGCTAGCTCGATGGCGCAAGAATTTGCCTATGGGCTCGCGAGGCACGGGTGGAGTATCTGTAGCGGATTTGCCTTGGGCGTAGATGCTTCAGCGCACATGGGCGCTCTCGCGGCCAAAGGACGGACGGTTGCGGTTATGGCTACGGGGCTTGATAGATGCTATCCATCGTCGCACCAAGGGTTGCGGGAAAAGATACTAGAGGGGCCGGGAGTTCTTGTTTCGGAAATGCCAATAGGTACGCCCCCTCTCAGGCATAATTTTCCCCGAAGGAATCGTGTTGTTTCGGGCTTGTCTAGGGGCGTCGTTGTGTTTGAGGCAGGGCTAAAAAGTGGCTCTTTGATTACGGCGCGCTTTGCGACCGAACAAAACAGAGATGTTTTTGCTGTGCCTGGACCTGCTCAGAGTCCGAGCTTTATGGGATGTCACGCTTTGATTCAGCAAGGTGCAAAATTGGTGACATCTATTGAGGATGTACTACAAGAATACGACCCAAGCTTTGATGGTACTAACGCGCATAATGAGAGTCATGAGATGGCCTCAGACGTGACTAAGCAGGAGCGAGAATTGCTTCGGTTGCTGGGAGGCGATGTGCATAGTTTTGATGAACTCATTTGTGCAATGGATATTACGCATGAGGCTTTGTCTAAAGGCTTGCTAGCTTTGGAGATGAAGGGTTATTTATCAAGGGTGTCTGGTGGCTATCAGCGATGTAAAAAAGTAAGATTGTAGGCCTTTTAAACTTAGTTGGGCTAGAGGTCTTGAATAAGCTACTTTTTTCTTGGAAAGCGCGCTTTGCAGCTGATGTAATGCATCAGGGTGGGGTTATTGCTTATCCTACTGAGTCCGTTTGGGGCTTGGGGTGTGATCCCTACAACCGTGGCGCGGTAAGTCGAATTTTAGATTTGAAATCTCGGCCCGAAGAGAAGGGCTTGATTCTGATATCCGGAAACTTAGCGCATTTTGAACCTTTGCTTAAGCATGTGTCTGCGCAGCAGCGGCAGAGGTTTTTGTCGGCGCAAGATCGTCCGACTACTTGGCTGTTTCCTGATCCAGAGGGCTTAATTCCGCCTTGGATTAAAGGGCGGTTTGAATCAGTGGCGCTACGTTTTACAACGAACACTATTTGCTGCGCCTTATCTGAAAGTTTTGGTGGTTTGGTTGTTTCGACCTCTGCGAACCCTGCGGGGCGCAATCCCGCGACCTCATTGAATGAAGTGAAGCGGTATTTTGGCGAACGTTTGAGCTATTGTCTTGATGGCCCATTAGGCAAAATTGATAAGGTCTCACAAATTAAAGATTTACAGACTGGAGAAACTCTCAGAGTTTAAATTTAAGCATGTTAGAGCAAGTAAAAGACTACCTTCTGGCCTTACAGAATTCGATTTGTTCGGGCTTAGAAGATGCTGATGGCGGTGCAAAATTCATTGAGGATAAGTGGTCTCGTGAGCCTGGATTAGGTGGCGGGGGTATTACGCGAGTTATGACCGGTGGTAGCGTATTTGAAAAAGGCGGCGTGAACTTTTCGCATGTTCAAGGCGACAAACTGCCGCCTTCGGCAACGGCGGTTAGGCCAGAGCTCGAAGGGCGCTCATACGAAGCTATGGGTGTTTCATTGGTGATGCATCCGAACAACCCTTATGCGCCAACCTCGCATGCGAATGTGAGATTCTTTATTGCCGAGAAAGAAGGGCATGAGCCTGTTTGGTGGTTTGGGGGTGGGTATGATTTAACGCCGTTTTACCCGTATCTTGAGGACTGTCAGCACTGGCATCAGGTTGCAAAAGATGCGTCAGAACCTTTTGGGCCAGAAGTATATTCAAAGTATAAAGCTTGGTGTGACGAATATTTCTATTTAAAGCATCGCCAAGAAACCCGTGGTGTGGGTGGCTTGTTTTTTGATGATTTGAATGAGTGGGGCTTCGACAAAAGTTTTGCCTACATGCAGGCGGTAGGGAATAGTTATTTGGACGCTTATGTGCCGATTATTCAAAAGCGAAAAGGGCAAGCGTTTACGGATGCTGAACGAGCGTTTCAGTTATATCGTCGTGGCCGCTATGTCGAGTTCAACCTTGTTTTTGACCGCGGGACTTTGTTTGGTCTGCAGTCGGGGGGGAGAACAGAGTCGATATTAATGTCGCTGCCACCGCTGGCGAGTTGGGAATATTGTAGGCAGTCAGAGCAGGGTTCTAATGAGGCGAAGTTGAGTGACTTTTTGAAGCCTCGCGATTGGCTAGAAGAGGCTTGATATGGACCGTTACGCTGTAATCGGAAACCCCATTTCGCATAGTAAATCTCCGCTTATTCATGCGTGTTTTGCAGAGCAAACAAGCCAAAATATGGTTTACGAGCGAATTGAAGGAGGCATAGATACCTTTGAAGACCAGGTCATACGTTTCTTTTCAGTTTCGAGCAATAAGGGCTTAAATGTCACCGTGCCGTTTAAGGAGCGAGCGTTCGCAATGTGTGATGAGCTTAGTGCTAGAGCGCAGACAGCTGAAGCAGTAAATACCTTATTCATGCGCGGTAGTAGCTTAGTTGGTGATAATACCGATGGCTGCGGAATCGTAACAGACCTTATTGAAAATCATGGTGTGACACTGTCTGGTCAGCGAATTTTGTTGTTAGGCGCGGGCGGCGCCGTAAAGGGTGTTTTGCAGCCGCTAATGGAGCAGAGCCCTAGCGCCTTAGTGATCAGTAACAGAACTTTTTCTAAAGCTGAGGCCTTAGCCGGCCGATACAATGCCATGGCAGAGGAGTTGAATTTGTCTGGGCGTGCAGAGGCGAGCCCATTAGAGCAATTAAATACGTCTTTTGATGTGGTGATCAACGGAACTTCTGCTAGCCTTTCTGGAGAGCTTCCTAATATTCCCGCCGACGTTTTTGTAGCTACAACCGCAGTTTACGACATGATGTACGGCGATTCTGAAACAGTTTTCAATCGTTGGGCTCGATCGCAAGGTGCAGGAAAGACGATGGATGGCTTAGGTATGCTTGTGGAGCAAGCTGCAGAAGCATTTCGTTTGTGGCGCGAGCTTAAGCCGGAAACGAACACATGTATTAAATTGTTACGGCCTTAGCCTTGGGAGTGTTTGGTCACCCGCTAAGACCAACCTAAGACCAAACCATAAGCGTGAATTGAAAACGGTTTATCTATGGATTTAGCTACCCTTATTGGTATGTTGGCCGCCGCTGCGGTTATTGTTGGCGCGATATTACTCGAATCGAGCCTTTGGGATTTTGTGAATTACGCTGGCTTGGCAATTGTATTTGTTGGCACCGCTTTTATTACCTTGATCAAGTTTCGCTTGGGCTCTATCGGAGAGGCATTCAAATTAGCCTTCTCAACCGTTTTTACAGAGCGTACTGAAAACCCTGTCATTCTAATTGCCCAAGTCAGAGAGCTTGCTACCATCGTTCGTAAAGAGGGTATCCTGGGTTTAGAGAATGCCGAAATTGAAGATGAGTTCCTTAAAAAGGGCATCGCGCTTTGTATAGATGGGCACCCTCCAGAGTTTATCGAAGAAATTTTAGTTCAAGATTTAACGCAGTCGATCGAACGATATGAAACCGCGGCGAGCGTATTCAAGGGAATAGGAGAGACAGCGCCCGGTATGGGCATGCTTGGCACGCTTGTGGGTCTAGTGCAAATGCTCAATTCTATGTCGGATCCTAGCTCTGTAGGACCTGCAATGGCCGTTGCTTTGCTTACAACCTTTTATGGGGCGTTTATAGCGCAAGTTGTTGCTATTCCATGCGCCGATAAACTAGGGAATAAAGCGGCCGAAGAACACCGTAATATGACGTTAGTGATTACCAGTGTTCAGAATATCCTTAAGGGACAAAATCCTAAAGTCATCGCCGAAGTGCTCGCATCATTTTTATCTCAGAAGCAGCAGCAGGCTGTGTCTGAGGAGGAGTAAGCTCCTTTATGAAGGCGCTTCCCAAGCCAAAGAAAAAAGACGAAGGGTCTGGCGGCTGGATCGTAACATTTGCCGACTTGATGTCGCTACTGCTTACCTTTTTTATCCTCTTGCTCAGTTTCTCTAAAACGGATCTGCATAAGTATGAAATGATGGCGCAGTCTTTAGCCGATTCTTTTGGCCCTTCTTTTCTTGAGGGTAAAGGTCAGGCTGGCGGCCAGATAATTTTCTCAGAAGAGCCTCCTCCGCCCCCGCCACCTTCCGATGATATGTCCTTGCTTGAACAAGAATTTGATCAGTTTGAAGATGAGCAGCCAGTGGTTGAAGATAAGGTGACGCAGATTGACCCAAACATTGAGTCTTTGACGGAAGCGCTTGTTGAGGAGCTAGAAGACGAAATTGTCTCTAATGCCTTGAATGTTAGTTATGATGCGGAAAAAGTTGTCGTGCGGTTTTCCGAAGCAACAACATTCACGTCGGGGAGTGAAGAGCTAAAGGATGAAATGTTCCCAATTATTGAGAAAGTTGAAACGGTGCTAGCGGGCTGTCAAGGAGACATAATTGTGTCGGGTTATACCGACGACCTTCCGGTCAACTCAAATCGCTTCCGCTCAAATTGGGATCTTTCGGCGGCGCGAGCTGTCAGCGTTGTGCATCAACTTATATTCAATAATAAAATTGACGTGAATCGGGTAAGTGCAGCTGGCCGAGCTGAGACTAACCCTCTTGCTCCTAATGACTCTAGAGAAAATCGAGCGAAGAATCGTCGTGTTGAAATTAGTATTTATAATCCCGAATGTGAATCCAAAGACTTTGAGTTCTAGCCAATTGACTGGTTCTCGTTATAATGCGCTTCAAATTTAGTTTTTCTGAATATAGGAGTCAGTATGAGCGGGCCAAGTCAGCCGAAAGTTGAAGGTGAAGAGTGGAGTGATGAGCGGATTAAAGCGTTTTTAGATCTGCAGCCGCGCGATGAAACCTCTCAGGACTATCACGTTCTAAAAGAAGCCTACCAATACATGCTGCCAGAGTTTTTTGAGCGCTTTGTGCCCTTTTTCGTTGAAGCGGGCAGGGACATCGATTCGAAAAACCAAGAAGGCGAGTCTTTACTAGTTCGCATCCAAGGTTTTGCAAAATCAGGTCCATACTGTGATGTACTAAAAGCTCACGGCGCTAAGGCCTAATTTGTCCTTGTTGCATTAAATCGCTTTTGTGTTTTTGGCTTAGGTCGACGTAGTTTTTTGCGCTGTAGGTGAAAAAACTACGTTCCTTATCGCTAATCGCTCTCGCTTGCTTTGCCGGGCTTCCACGATAAACATACCCTGACTCTAAAGTCTTTCCGGGCGACACGATGCTGCCTGCTGCGACGATTACCTCGTTTTCAATAACGGCGCCATCCATGACAATGGCGCCCATGCCTATCAATACTCTGTTCCCAATGGTACAGCCATGCAGCAGCGCTTTGTGACCGACGGTGACGTCATCCCCAATAATGAGAGGGAAACCGTCGGGATTGAATGGTCCTGCGTGAGTGATATGTAAAACCGAACCGTCTTGAATGCTTGAGCGCGCGCCAATTTGGATGCGGTGCATGTCTCCGCGAATGACGGTCATTGGCCAAATGGAGCTTTCTTCGCCGATCTCCACGTCTCCGATAACCAATGAGCTAGGGTCGATAAAAGCGGATGCGGCAATGGTGGGCTTCAACCCTCTATACTGGCGAATTGATTTCATGAATTTGTTTCTCAGGGTTTGTGGTTAGTCACATAGATTGAGTTTAAGATTGTGTTTTAATAATGTCTCTATCTACGTTGCCTAATATAAAGATTTAATTCAAGAGTTGCATTAATGTCTAATCCAATACTGGCTCCAACGGTTTTACCTGCATTCGATTTAATCGAGCTGTCTGACTTTACCCCGGCAATAGAAAGCCTCATTCAAGATGCTAAAAACGTGATGAGCAGCGTGCTCGAAAATCAGCGTTACACTTGGGCTAATTTTGTTGCGCCTATCAGTGAAGCAAGTGCTCAGCTTGATTATGCGTGGGCGCTTTTGTCTCAGCTTAAAAGCGTGAAAGACAGCGACGATCTTCGAGAGGTATACCAAGATTTGTCTAGCAAAGTGACGCAGTTCAGTACTGAGCGTTCGCAAAGCAAGCCATTGTTTGATGCCTATAACTATGTTGCTCAGCATGAGCAAGGGTTAGGTGAGGCTCAAGCGAAAATGTTGGAAAATATGCTCCGCTCATTTCGCTTAAATGGCGTAGCATTGCCTGATTCAGAAAAGCGTGAGTTAGCTGAGTTGAAGCAAAGTTTAGTGAGTCTTACGAATACGTTTTCTGAGAACGTATTAGACGCAACGCAGGCATGGACAAAACATATTGCAGATGTTCAAGAGCTGGTGGGCTTGCCTGACAGTACGTTGACGATGTTACGTAATAAAGCCCAAAAGAAAGGCTTTGAGCATGGTTACCTGCTTGATTTGGAATTGCCGACCTATCTGCCTGTCATGCAGCTTTGTGAGAACCGCGTTCTGCGCAGTGAGTTATATGAAGCTTATATGACGAGGGCTTCTGATCAGGGGCCATACGCTGAGAAGTGGGACAACTCTCATGTGATCCAATCAATTTTGAGCCAGCGCAAGCGGATGGCGCATTTGCTTGGCTTTGATAGCTATGCTGATTTGTCGCTCGAAACCAAAATGGCAGAAAGCCCGAATCATGTGTTGGGCTTTTTAGAAGAGCTTGTTGGAAAGTGCCGCCCTCTAGCGAAGCAAGAGTTGAAGGTGGCGCAAGCATACGCCTCAGAATCTTTAGGTA
Source organism: Oleiphilaceae bacterium (assembly GCA_034110885.1). Lineage (GTDB taxonomy): Bacteria > Pseudomonadota > Gammaproteobacteria > Pseudomonadales > Oleiphilaceae > PZPK01. The sequence continues at coordinate 18,660 of JAWUYI010000099.1, read as the reverse complement.
TTGACGCTCTTGAGATGTGGGATATGCCTTATGTATCTGAGCGCATGAAGCATGAGCTTTTTAATTTGGACCAAGAAGCGCTGCGGCCTTATTTCCCTTTGCCCAATGTGATGGAGGGGTTATTCAAAGTCGCGTCTGGTTTGTTTGGTATTTCGGTTGAAGTAGTCCCTGATGCGGCCTGTGTGCACGAAGATGTTGAGTGCTATGCGTTGCGCCAAGATGGAAAAGATTTGGCGTACCTGTTCATGGATCTATATGTACGCGAGGGTAAGCGTGGAGGCGCGTGGTTGGCTAGCTGTAAAAAAAGAGCGCGGACATTGTCGGGTGAGTTGACGCTTCCTGTTGGCTTTTTAGTGTGCAATTTTTCAGCGCCTTCAGTAGATGTGCCGAGCCTATTGACGCATAACGAAATGACGACATTGTTTCATGAATTTGGCCATGCCCTGCATTATTGCCTGACTCAGGTCGAGCAGCCAGAGGTTAGTGGGATCGCTGGTGTGCCTTGGGATGCCGTCGAATTGCCTAGCCAGTTTCTAGAGAACTGGTGCTGGCAGAAAGATATTTTGATCGATATGTCTGGCCATTATGTGAGTGGTGAATCTCTTCCTGAAGCGTTAGTGGACAATCTCTTAAATGCTAAGGCGTTTCAGGCCGGCACGCATGCTCTGCGTCAGCTAGAATTCGCGTTGTTTGATTTTCGCTTACATCATGAATACGTTGAAGCAGAAACCGATGCGCTTGCCTTGTTGCGAGATGTTCAGTCAGAGCTTGCTTTGCTCCCGATACCCGGTTTTGCGCGGTTTTCTCATGGTTTCTCGCATATATTTGCGGGGGGGTATGCCGCAGGTTACTACAGCTATAAATGGGCCGAGGTTTTGGCTGCAGATGCTTTTTCTGCGTTTCTGGAAGAAGGTGTAATGAGTCGGCAGGCAGGAGATCGCTTTAAGCGCGAGATCCTAGAAGTAGGTGGCGCTAAGGATGTAAATCAAATGTTTGTTGCGTTTCGTGGGCGAGAACCTAAGATTGACGCCTTGTTGCAACAGATGGGAACATCATAATGAGTGTTAAGCGTTTTATAGCGGGTGCCGTATGCCCTCGTTGCGGTGAAATGGACCGTCTCGTAAGTTATGAAAACGAAGACGGAGTGTTTAAAGAATGCGTCGCGTGTGATTTCGAAGAAAAGCAGGTGGCGCAAGTTGAGTTGGATGAGCTGGGTACTCGGGTTAATTTCAACGAGTTTGGTGGCGACGATTCTAGTTCAGATGTCAGTCCTGTAAAGATTTTGGATCCAAATTCTAAATAAAAGAACGATTTACCTCGAAAAGAGGGCCCTTTCGCACGATTCGAAAATATATTTCAGAAAACCATTGCGAAGACAAAAAATACATCGTTATACTCGTCCTGCTTTTGAATAATAATATGAACTGTTACGTGAGCTTCTTCAAGCAGTACCAGTAGTAAGCAAGAAGCCTCTCAGCAACAAAAATAAAAACTGTGGAGACCCGTATGCGATCACGCCTCGTAATGGCGCTGAGTCTGCTGCTGTCTGCAATTTATGCAGCGGATGCTAGCGCAGAATATGGATTGAATATGCCTCGTGGGGTGACTGATATCAGTCATTCTGTCTACGATTTACACATGACAATATTTTGGATATGCGTTGTCATTGGTGTCGTCGTGTTTGGGGTGATGTTCTATTCAATCTTTAAGCACCGTAAGAGTAAAGGCGCGGTAGCTTCAAATTTTCATGAAAACACCACCGTAGAAATTATATGGACAATCGTCCCTGTGATTATTCTTGTGGCCATGTGTATTCCTGCCACAAAAACGCTTATAGAAATGTATGACACTTCTGATGCAGACGTTGATATCAAAATAACGGGCTATCAGTGGAAGTGGCGCTATGAGTATTTAGGGCAAGATGTCGACTTTTTCTCGAATATGTCGACGCCAAAAGAAGAAATCTACAATGCTCAAGAAAAAAATGAGAACTATTTGTTAGAGGTGGACAACGAAGTGGTTGTTCCTATTAACAAAAAGATTCGTTTTTTGATTACGGCAAATGACGTTATTCACTCATGGTGGATTCCAGACTTCGCAGTGAAAAAAGATGCTATTCCAGGGTTTATCAACGAGACATGGACGCGCATTAATGAGCCTGGTGTTTATCGTGGGCAATGTACTGAGTTGTGCGGTAAAGATCATGGCTTTATGCCGATTGTTGTGAGAGCTGTAGAGCAAGCTGAATACGATGAATGGATCAACACTAAGCAAGAAGAAGCCAAAGCGGCCGCGGCACTTGCCAAACTGACCTTCACGCTGGAAGAGCAAATGGAGCGTGGCGAAAAAATCTATACGACAAATTGCGCTGCGTGCCACCAAGCAAATGGCAAGGGTTTACCTCCAGCATTTCCAGCACTTGCGGGCAGCGATATCGCTATCAACAATCTAGAGAAGCACCTTGAGGTAGTTGTTAAGGGTGTTCAGGGCACCGCGATGCAAGCTTACGGCTCTCAATTAAGCGAGGTCGATTTGGCGGCAGTTATTACCTATGAGCGGAACGCTTGGGGTAACGACACGGGTGATAACGTATCGGCGAAAGACGTCGTAGATTATAAAAACAAATAGGAGGGCTTATGAGCGCGGTAATCGACAACCATACAAACGGCGATGATCATGAGCATCATGGCCCAGCAAAAGGGATAGCTCGTTGGCTGTTTACGACTAACCACAAAGATATAGGTTCTATGTATCTGTGGTTCAGCTTTGCTATGTTTTTACTTGGCGGCTGCATGGCATTGACTATTAGGGCTGAATTGTTTCAGCCTGGTTTGCAGCTTATTGAACCAGAGTTCTTCAACCAAATGACCACTCTTCATGGGTTGATTATGGTTTTTGGGGCGGTTATGCCTGCATTTGTTGGCTTAGCGAACTGGATGATCCCGATGATGGTCGGTGCTCCAGACATGGCGCTGCCACGAATGAACAACTGGAGTTTCTGGATTCTACCGTTTGCATTCACGCTTTTGGTAAGTACTTTGTTTATGGAAGGCGGCGGTCCCAACTTCGGTTGGACTTTTTATGCGCCTCTCTCAACGACCTATGCGCCAGATACCGTAACGTATTTCATCTTTGGTGTTCACATGATGGGGATTTCTTCCATTATGGGTGCTATCAATGTCATTGCGACCATTCTTAATATGCGTGCGCCTGGAATGACTTTGATGAAAATGCCTTTGTTCGTATGGACTTGGCTGATTACTGCATTCTTGTTGATTGCGGTTATGCCTGTGCTAGCGGGCGTGGTGACCATGATGCTTATGGATATCCATTTCGGTACAAGCTTCTTTAATGCGGCCGGTGGTGGCGACCCAGTGTTGTTCCAGCACGTATTTTGGTTCTTTGGGCATCCAGAGGTTTACATCATGATCTTGCCGGCATTTGGTGTCGTCTCTCAGATCATTCCTACTTTCGCACGAAAGAAATTATTCGGGTATCACTCGATGGTTTATGCCGTAGCGTCGATCGCGATTCTTTCCTTTATCGTTTGGGCTCACCACATGTTTACAGTTGGCATGCCCTTGGCGGGCGAGTTGTTCTTCATGTATGCAACCATGCTGATAGCTGTGCCTACAGGCGTTAAGGTGTTCAACTGGATTACCACGATGTTTAGAGGTTCTTTAACCTTTGAAACACCTATGTTGTTTTCTATTGCCTTTGTGGTTTTGTTTACGATTGGTGGGTTCTCGGGGTTAATGTTGGCGATAGCACCGGCGGATTTCCAATACCATGACACTTACTTTGTTGTTGCGCACTTTCACTACGTGCTTGTTCCTGGTGCAATATTCGGCATATTTGCTGCCGTGTATTACTGGCTGCCAAAGTGGAGTGGACGCATGTACAACGAGACTTTGGGTAAGCTGCACTTTTGGTTGTCCTTTGTTGGTATGAACTTAGCATTCTTCCCAATGCACTTTCTAGGGTTGGCAGGCATGCCTCGTCGTATTCCTGATTATGCATTGCAGTTTGCTGACTTTAACGCCATCTCTACGGTAGGTGCTTTTATGTTCGGAGCGACTCAGTTGTTCTTCTTATATATAATCATAAACGCAATCCGAAAAGGCAAGCCTGCAACGGATCAAGTATGGGAAGGTGCAGAAGGTCTTGAGTGGACGATTCCTTCGCCTGCGCCGTACCATACTTTCTCAACGCCTCCTGAAGTTAAGTAGGCTGTTGCATAATCATTGAGGGCGGGTGCCATGAGCAAAGCAAAACAGCATAAACGTACAGTCACCAAGTCTATTGTTGCGGTGGTTGCCATGTTCGGTTTTGGCTTTGCCTTGGTGCCTCTCTACGATGTGTTCTGTGACATTACTGGCTTGAACGGAAAGACTCGCGGCGTATACGACCAAGGGCTTGCAGAAAAACAGCAAGTTGATGAGTCTCGTCGGGTTAGAGTTCAGTTTGTTACTCAGAACAACGAAAGCATGCCGTGGGAATTTAAGCCTGTAGAGTATGAGGTTCGGGTTCATCCCGGAGAGCTTATCGAAGTAAACTTTTTTGCTCGAAACCCCACAGGAAGAAAAATGGTTGCCCAAGCTGTTCCAAGTTTGTCGCCATCTGAGGGAGCTGAATACTTCCACAAAACGGAGTGTTTTTGCTTCAACCAACAAACTCTAGCCGCGCACGAAGAAGTGCTTATGCCATTGAGGTTTGTCGTTGATGCAGCGCTTCCAGAGCATTTAACAACGCTTACTTTGTCCTATACGCTTTTTGATCAAACTGAAGCGATGTTGGGAGACACTGTAGCAAACGATATTAAACAAGTAGCACTGTAAAAATAAAAATAGACGACCGCGAGCAGTAATGCGCGTCTTACCAAAGAGGAGTCGAAAATGAGTGCAGAAACGAGTTATTACGTACCAACGCAAAGTCGTTGGCCTATCGTAGCCACTGTAGGGTTATTTTTAACCGCGGTTGGCGCTGGTAATATTTTGAATGCGTCCTCGGCAGGTGAAAGTACCGGCATGTCTTGGATGGTCTTTTTCACCGGCGCGATGATCATGGCTTATATGCTGTTTGGCTGGTTTGGTCATGTGATTAAAGAAAGTCGCTCCGGAATGTATAGCGCACAAATGGACCGATCATTCCGTTGGGGTATGAGTTGGTTTATTTTTTCAGAGGTTATGTTTTTTGCTGCGTTCTTTGGCGCGCTATTCTACGTGCGAACACTTTCAGTGCCATGGTTGGCTGGTGAAGGAAGCAATGCTTCAACAGGAGCGCTTTTATGGCCGGAGTTCGAGGCGACATGGCCTTTATTATCAAACCCTTCGAATGAGTTATTTCCTGCACCCAAGGCTATCATCGACCCTTGGCATTTGCCGCTTTTAAATACCGTTCTACTAATTGCATCAAGTGTTACTGTGACCATAGCTCACCATGCCCTTAAAGCCGGGCATCGTACTCAGTTAAAATTATGGTTGTTGGCTACAATTGCTTTGGCGCTAGTGTTTTTGTTCTTTCAAGCGGAAGAATATGTCGAAGCTTACACTACCCTAGATTTAACGCTTCATTCGGGGATTTACGGCACGACCTTCTTTTTGCTAACAGGGTTTCATGGCGCGCACGTTTGTTTGGGTACATTGATGCTCGTGATCATGTATTTCCGAATACAGAAGGGCCATTTTGACAAGGAAAGTCATTTCGCCTTTGAAGCAACCAGTTGGTACTGGCACTTTGTTGATGTCGTGTGGTTAGGTCTATTTTTCTTAGTTTACGTCTTATAGATTTAGGGTTTAGAGTCTAGACCGGAGACTGGTGTAGTTGCAGGTCTCCGGTGTAGAGAGCAATTACAATAATAATCAGGATTGCAGCGGCCAGTCCTACACGAACGCTTAACGAATTAGCGAGTCGTTTAGAGTCGTTGCCGTCTTTGACTAAAAAAAACAAGCCACTAAACAAGCTGACGAGAACACCAATAAAGAGAATACCGATCAATATTTTAAGCATGGGAAGACTTTTTTGTTGTTAGACGTTCCGCAGTGTAGCGCTATGAATCTTGAAGCGCAAAGTAGATGAGCGGCGAAGGTCGTCTTAAATCATCATTGATAAAGATCTGGTTGTTCGTGGCAGTATTTTTACCTCTGACGCTTTATTTAGCGTTTTGGCAGTTAGATCGAGCAGAACAGAAAGAGAGCTTGTCACAGGAAATCGGTTTATTAGCTTCAGAATCTGCCACTCGCCTGCATCTGTCTAGTGACTTTGTTGCGACCAGATATAAACCTTTAGAGGTGGTGGGGCAATATTTAAACTCTTACTTCGTTTTGGATAACCGGCTCCGTCAAGGTCGGGTGGGGTACGAAGTGCTTCACGCCTTTGAGTTGAAAGAAGGAAAGGTTATTTTAATCAATAGAGGCTGGGTTCCTGCGCCGGCTTATAGAGACAAACTTCCTAGCATTAGCGTTCCCGAAGGGGCGGCGACCTTAAAGGGATATTTTTACTGGTCGGATAAAGAAATGGTTCAACTGTCGACACATTACGAACTTGAGGGTGAGCTAGCGTACCGTTTGCAGGTAGCCGATTGGGATTATATCGCAAAAATGGTTGAAGGCGATTTGGCGGTTAATTATCAGTTTAGACTGATTGGTCAGGATCAGTTTGGCGCGTACCAAATCGATTGGAAGGCTCAGCAGATGGGGCCCGAGAAACACCTAGGGTACGCGTTCCAGTGGTTTAGCTTAGCCCTTGCGCTTACGGTGCTAGCGGTTTTTGCGAGTATAAAAATCGTGAGAAGCGAGCGTTTGGAACATAGTAAAACATAGAGCTTGGGGTTTGAGGCTTGATCCGTATTCAGGCAGCTAATCAGAATTCTAAGTGATTAGCGAAACAGATAGCTAGATGAGCGTTATATACGTATTAAGGCAATTAACATGAGTAGTATGCAGATGATGTCAGAGCAGTCGCACCAAACGCAACAGTCGAAAAAAGAAAGGCGGGTCAATCAACTCAAGTTGCTTGGTGTGTTTGCCATTGCTGGGGTGCCGGTCGTTCTAGCGATGATCATGTATTTCGGCGGCTTTGCAATTCCCACAGGAAAAACAAATAAGGGCAATCTCCTTGTACCGCCCATCAGTCTCGGAGAACTTGGATTTCAGCAAACCTCTGACGGTGTTTACTCTGATAGCCATAAAGATTGGTTGATAATGGTTGTGGGCACTGGGGAGTGCGCTACGGAGTGCACAGAACTATTGCACATGACTCGTCAGGTAAATGTAGCAATGGGTCGCGAGATGGATCGTGTTTCTCGAATTGTCGTTACCAGTGCGCAGTCACAATTGCCAAGTAACTTAAGCGAATCATATCCCCACCTTGCTGTGCATATCGCATCGTCTGAATTACAAAGCGCATTTATCGATAAAGCAAAGTATGCGGGTGCAAATCAAGACCTATCACCTGGCGCTTGGGGTATCTGGATTGTAGACCCGCTCGGTAATATAATGATGGAATACGATGCATCTCATGACGGCTATGATTTGATTGGCGATCTGAAAAAATTATTGAAACTCTCTAATATTGGCTAACTGAGCGTTGCTCAATTGAACATATTTGTGTTTGGAGGAAGTTGTGTTCACTCGAAAAATTGCGAATGTTGCCATCGTCGCTACTGGATTTGCCGGCGTTGTTGTAATGCTGGGTGCGTGGACTCGGCTGGTTGATGCAGGCCTGGGTTGTCCTGATTGGCCGGGCTGTTATGGCTTTTTGACCGTCCCGGATACGGCGGATAGAATAGCGATTGCAGAAGCTCGCTTTCCGCATGCACCGGTTGAGGTTGACAAGGGTTGGCCTGAGATGATTCATCGCTATTTCGCTAGCGCTTTGGGCTTCATTATCCTCTGTCTGACTGTATATGCCTGGAAGGTACGTAAGTTAGCGAATGAAGCAAGTGAGCCAAGACAGCTCCCCATGGCTCATATTTTTGGTTTGCTGGTCTTGGTTATCTGCCAGGGCCTGTTTGGTATGTGGACGGTCACCTTAAAGTTGTGGCCCCAAGTTGTAAGCACGCATCTGTTGGGCGGCTTTGCAACGATCTCTCTGCTCTTTCTCTTGTTCTTGCGATGTCGATATGTCGATCCGATTGTGCCGATTGGCGTTGAAGAAGAGCGTGTGCCTGTATATCGAAAAGCAGCTTTGCTCGCGTTAATTCTAGTCGTTGGACAGATATTTCTTGGCGCTTGGACGGCATCTAATTATGCAGCCCTTGCATGCGGGAACGAACTTCCTACTTGTCATGGTGAATATTGGCCGGACATGGACTTCAGTAAGGGCTTTGATATTGGGCAAGACATTGGCCCTAACTACTTAGGTGGCGTTTTAGACGATCAAAGTCGCACTGCCATTGTGGTTGCTCATCGCTATGGTGCTGTGTTGCTTGCGGCCTTGCTCGCCGCTCTGGCGTGGAAGATGAGGTCGTTGTTTGCAATGCGTCAGGTTAAGATTGCAGTGTTTACTATGCTTTTTGTCTTAGCTGTGCAAATTGCTTTAGGTTTGAGTAATGTGATTTGGTTAATACCTTTACCCGTCGCAGTCGCCCATAATGCGGTTGGCGCATTGCTGTTACTAACGATGGTCAATCTCAATTTTCAGTTACATCGAATCAAAAATAAGAATTAGGTGATTGTATGAAAACCACGGATACGCTTGCGCTCCCGGCGCAAGCTTCTTGGAAAGACTATTTAGAGCTGTGCAAGCCAAAAGTTGTTGCACTCATGTTGCTTACATCCTTAATTGGCATGCTGTTAGCGACCTATACAGTTCCTGCTTGGGACGTCATTATCTTAGGTAATCTCGGTATTGGCCTAATGGCGGGATCTGCAGCAGCGATCAATCATATTGTTGATCAGCGTATCGATCTTCTGATGGCTCGCACCCGTAACCGTCCTATTGCGCAAGGTAAGGTAGATACCGCCTCGGCGGTTCTATTCGCGGTGATCATTGGTGCTTTGGGCATGGCTATCTTGATGCTCTGGATTAATGCATTGACTGCGTGGTTAACCTTGGCATCTCTCGTTGGTTACGCCTTGGTTTATACCATGTACCTAAAACGTGCAACGCCACAGAATATCGTGATCGGGGGGCTTGCTGGTGCTGCACCGCCATTATTAGGATGGACGGCATCTACTGGGCATATTGATGGAAACGCTTTGCTTTTAGTATTGATTATTTTTGCTTGGACGCCACCGCACTTTTGGGCCTTAGCAATTCATCGTAAGGCTGAGTATGCCAGCGTTGGTATCCCCATGCTTCCGGTCACTCACGGAGACAAGTTCACCAAGCTACACATTCTTCTATACAGTGTGATTTTACTCGCGATTTCAGTATTTCCATACCTGACAGGTTTAAGTGGCGAGATCTACCTCGTATCCGCACTGTTATTGGGGGCGCGCTTTATCCAATGGTCGATTCGCATGATACGGGACTCGCACAAGCACGCGGCTATTAACACATTCAAGTTTTCAATTACGTATTTGATGTTGCTTTTCGTGGCCTTATTAGTAGATCACTATATGCGTCCGGCCTTGCTGGCAATGTAAAATTTGCGCGCAAGGCGGCTTTTGTGTCCTTCCTAGAGTTCGCCTTGCGCTTCAAGTATCGCCAAGATGTTAGACAGAATGTCTCTCATATCAATTAAGGTTTTCGTTCTAGGTACGAATTCAGCAATACTTTCATCAAACTCCTCTACTTTTGACACAATCCGCCGAATCCCCTCCGTAATAAATTCGTAAGGGTAGTGGTGGTCTTGAATACTTAGCTTGTTAAGTTCTCCGATTTCTTGCAGGAACATGCTGTTTATATCGTAGATGAAGTCTTTGTGGGCGGTGTCTGAGGCTTCCCAATAAGCATCGTCTAAGAGTTCGCTAAACGCTAGGAATTCATTCATAACGTGCGCAATGGATGGTTTTGACATTCTAAACTCCTAAAGAGTCGCTCCAATAAGTGTTAGCGCTTAAGGGCGTTACTTCTCGATCAAGTTACATTGGTTCGCAAGTGCCGGATGGTTGGCACAAGCTTTGTGTAACTATAGCTTACTAAACGTCAGTACAAAAATATTGAGCGTGTTACCTATCAAAACCAAGAAAGCCGCGATAAACGCGGCATTCTAGATGTGAATGAGGGCTAGTTTGCCCCTTTCTAATCCTTATTGTCTATCTGGAACCACGGTGCCTGTGTAGCTGAGGATTGGCGTAGGGAGTACCTCTGTAGGGTCGCCATTTGCATCGACGTCAAACTTGATGTCGTAGTTTGGGTCTGGGATTGTGGTAAGGATCACACCGACACCGGGGGTTGCCAAAGCAAGTTCATCAAGCACAGCTTGTTTCTCACAATCTGTCGGATCGAGGATAGGCGTTGTGTCGTCTGAGTCATAAATTGCTTCGCGATAAGCTGAGGCATAAAACTCGACTTCTCCGGTTGTGTAGTTGGCCTCGACTCGCAGCCTTTTTAATCCTGCATGGCTAGGGCTTAGATCAAAGCTATGTACTTCAATTTTATTTGCTTCAGCGGCACACTGGGTTTTTGCCGGCGCTCGAGTTACTGTTCCTACTGGACAGTCGTCATAGTCACTAATGCTCGCACTCGTGCTGGTTTGGTCGCAGATCGTATTGCTGTAGTCTAAAAGCAGTTGGCCTAGCTTGGTATCGCGTCCATCGTCAAAGGATAGGCTGGCAAAGTCGCTGCCATCTCGCAATATTGACTGCCGTACTTGCGCCTCGGTAAAGCCAACTGCTTTAAAATCTGAAGGGATTGCCTGAAAAAAACCAACATATGGAACCGTTTGGCGGGTGCCGGAATTGTCGAGGTCGGTGCTGTTTTCTGAGATGAGGATCGACTGTTGAACTATGCCTTGAAACGGGTCATAACTAAGCCCGAGTTCGGCATAGGCAATCACATTCACGTCAGGCGAACCATCTGTAAGAACGATGTTATCGTTGGTGTAGGTGCAAAAACCATCGTCTGCGGAGATGCCTGCTGCTATTTGCTGTTTTGCGATAACAAAGGCTTCGATTTCAATATTGGGATCGGTTGTGGCAACAACGCTTTCAAGAAAGTCTAGCGGGTTGGTCGCACTAGTGACAACGCCAGCCGTGTCAGCATAATCTAGGTAGTGATCGATCGTTGTTTTAACAAATTGGAAGGCCGCATCTTCCTCTGCCCCTAGCGGAGGGGTCGCAGGCTCTAGCCCAAGAATAGTATCTTCCAAATACAGCTTGTATTCATCTGCACCGGCATTTACTTGGTAGCTAGGCACGCCAAGGATGACCGCGGCATCTTGGTTGAGAGCACATTGTTCGGTGGTGGTTTGATATACGGGGTCGCAGGCGCTTAAAACAGCTGAGGCAGCGAGAAGCGCCGTTAGCTTAGAAATTGAATGCATAGAAACTTGGCTCAACTACAACTATAAGGAATGAGAGCGCGATTCTAGCACTATGCGAGGCTTAATAGAGAACCAAACTTGCGCAATTTGTGAGCGCGTTCAGCCTTGCATGAGGCGTTTCCATGTTTCGTGAAGTATTAAGGCGTCGTTGGCTGCTCGATGACGGTCGAGTTTCATGGCCTTGATGGTCTCATCATGGACGTCTTGCCAGCGTGAGACCTGTTGCTCATCTAGCAATGCACTAATGGACTCGAGCTGAAAATCATTCTTAAAGCCTGCCGCTTTATAGAGCCTGTGCAGCCAAAAGCTGTCGAAGGTCCAGGCATCGCAATAAACCGTTCCGGAAATACATTCATTTAATTCCGTTGCCACCTCAAATAAGTCACGACCGTTTTCTATCAGTTCCTCTCTCGGGATGCCATGAATACGGGCTGCTTTGGCAGACCAATCTTGCCAAATGACATGGGGTCGAATCAGCCATGAGTGAGTCTCACCGTTTGGTAGGCACACACCAACCTCTATAGGATAGCTTGCAATAAGGTCTAGGCTTGACGCTTCGAAATCGATAAATATAGGTGTTTCGGCAGACATAGCGATTCGTTCTAAGTGGAGAGAGTGTTAATGGTATCGACTGTTAGGCCCTAGTTCAATTGAAGAGTTTGTACTAGTTTAAAAACTGAGAATTTCTACCATATTAGCCTTCACTAAATTGAATGAGAGAGTCAATGATCATCTGTATGTTGTGGAATTTTCTTCTGGCGTTAAAATGCGTCTCAAACTAAGGAGAATTACATGTCTGATAAAGTGGTCGTGATCTATTCCGGGGGAATGGATTCGTTTACAGTTTTAAATGATGCTGTGCGTTCAGGGAACAAGGTTTATGCCGTGTCTTTCAATTATGGTCAGAAGCACTCGAAAGAGTTGCACTACGCGCAGAAAGTGTGTGACGAGTTGGCTATCCCTCATAAAATCGTCGACATCACCGCGATCCATCAGCTTTTGTTAGGCTCTTCATTGACAGACGATATTGAGGTCCCTGACGGGCACTACGAAGAAGAAAGCATGAAGTCTACCGTGGTGCCAAATCGAAATATGATTATGCTTTCTCTTGCAATAGGGTATGCGGTCTCGGTCGGCGCAAGTGAAGTTTTGTTTGGTGCGCATGGTGGCGATCATGCGATCTATCCCGACTGCAGGCCTGAGTTTGTAGAGAAGATGGCGGCGGTTTCGCGCGTTGCGAATTACGAGGAAGTCGATGTTAAAGCGCCCTTTCTTCGCTCTAGTAAGACCGAAATCCTCAGGCATGGACTTTCATTAGGTTTAGATTATGGTAAAACCTGGACGTGTTATAAGGGTAGAGAAAAGGCTTGCGGTAAATGTGGCGCATGCAATGAAAGGCTTGAGGCGTTCGAGTTGAATGGCGTGGTTGATTCTCTTAACTATGAGGTATGAGGTATGAGGTATGACGCGTGAGATGTGTATGGTCTTTCATTTGAGCTTGAGGCAATAGATGGCAATTTATGCAGTAGGTGATTTGCAGGGCTGCTATTCAGAGTTTGTGGCGCTGCTTGATTTTGTTCATTTTAAGCCCAAAAAGGATGAGTTGTGGTTGGCTGGAGATATAGTGAATCGTGGGCCAGACTCTTTAAGCTGCCTGCGCTTGGCCAAAAAACTAAATGCCAAAGTAGTGCTAGGGAATCATGACTTACATCTTTTAGCTTGTTATTATAGTAAGCACTTACTTAAGAAAAAAGACACTTTGGCCGATATCTTCGAGGCTAAGGACTGTGAAGAACTGATGGAGTGGCTGCGTCGCCAACCTTTGCTTCGAGTCGACGAAGAGCGAGGGTTTGTAATGTCTCATGCAGGCTTGCCTCATATTTGGGGCTTAGCTGAAGCGAAGGCAAAGGCGCAAGAAGTTGAGTCAGTGTTGTCAGGTACAGATTTAGATGCATTGACCCTTTATTTCGAACATATGTATGGAAATACGCCGGCAATGTGGTCTGAAGGTTTGCAGGGCGTCGAGAGACTTCGAGTGATTACCAATTACTTTACACGAATGCGTTTTATTGATGCTTCTGGAGCGCTCGATTTTAAAGCAAAACAAGGCGTAGCAACGAGTCCATCGGGTTATCAGCCATGGTTTGAGTTTAAGCAAAAACAGAAATTTAGGATTGTGTTTGGTCACTGGGCCGCCTTAGAGGGAAAAACGAGCGATGATCAATTTCAAGCCATTGACACCGGTTGCGTTTGGGGCGGTCCTTTAACGGCGTTGAATCTAGAAACCTTAGAACGAACGTCATGGCGTAACGGGTAATTTGGTTTGTACTGAGAACGTAAAAATAAAAAGGCACAAAGGCAATGAGTTCGGCGAATAAAAAGGTTTTATGCATCGGAGCTTCGTTTGCGTTGTTGGCTGTTTTACTTGGGGCATTTGGTGCGCATGCATTAAAAAGCACATTGAGTCCCTATCAACTAGGAATTTATGACACTGCCGTTGAGTATCAGATGGTGCATAGTTTGGCGCTGTTATTCAGTGTGATACTCGGCGAGCAGGTTGGTCGTTCAGGTTCACCGCATCGACTTAAATGGGCACAATTCTTATTTGTTCTGGGCATCGTCGTATTTTCAGGCAGCTTATACTGCTTGGCGCTTACCGGCTTAAAATGGCTTGGCGCGATTACTCCTGTGGGCGGTCTAGCGTTTATATTAGCTTGGATCTGCATGATTTGGTTTGCGATGGGTATCAACAGTTTTTCTGACGCTAACCCGGACGCCCAAACCAAGAGCTAGGAACTTAGAGGCCGTTACATTGGTCGAAAAAATAAAGGAATCTAAATGATCACGATACGCTTAAATGGTGAGTCGAAAGCGTTTGCAGAGCAAGCGAGCATACAAGACCTTGTTGGCACCATGGATTTAGAAGGTAAGCGTTTCGCTGTTGAGTTGAATCGGGAGATCGTTCCTAAGGTTCAGCATGCCCAAGTCTTTTTAAAACAAGACGACGAAGTAGAAGTGGTGCAGGCCATCGGTGGTGGCTAAATCAATGTGTAAATTAGAAGGTTAATGCATGCAAAGCGAAAGTATTATTTCAGCGCCGCTAGTTGTTGCTGGCAAAGAATATAAAAGCCGTTTGTTGGTTGGGACAGGCAAGTACCAAGACCTAGATGAAACAAAGCGTGCGATTGAGGCGAGTGGCGCAGAGATTGTGACCGTAGCTGTTCGCCGCACGAATATAGGTCAGTCTTCAGATGAGCCAAACTTGCTGGATGTTATCTCTCCTGAGCGCTATACCATTTTGCCAAATACCGCGGGTTGTTATACGGCAGACGATGCCGTTAGAACCTGCCGCCTTGCGCGAGAGTTGTTGGATGGGCATGATCTGGTTAAATTGGAGGTACTAGGCGACCAGAAAACGCTTTATCCAAATGTTGTCGAGACGCTAGCCGCCGCGAAAACTCTTGTGGCGGATGGTTTTAAAGTTATGGTGTACACAAGTGATGATCCATTAATCGCTAAAGAGCTAGAAGATATAGGCTGTGTGGCAGTTATGCCGCTTGGTGCGCCGATTGGAAGCGGTTTGGGTATACGTAACCCCCATAACATTCGCTTAATCCTTGAAAATGCGACAGTGCCGATATTGGTGGATGCGGGTGTTGGAACGGCATCCGACGCTACGATTGCTATGGAATTAGGCTGTGATGGCGTGCTCATGAATACCGCGATCGCGGCGGCCAAAGATCCCGTGCGTATGGCGTATGCGATGAAGTTGGCTGTGGATAGCGGGCGTGAAGCGTATCTCGCGGGACGTATGCCAAGAAAGCTATATGCCTCGGCATCTTCACCCCTTGATGGTTTAATCTAATTAAGCGCATTAATAGTTAAAACGATAATTTTAAGAGAGTAGCCTCGATGGCGACAAAGCAAGAAGCAAAAGTAAGTCGGAAAGATCAAATACTTCAAGTGCTGGTAAAAATGCTTGAAGATAATCTAGGAGAAAGAATTACGACCGCAAAGCTTGCAGCGGAAGTGGGTGTGACCGAAGCTGCTCTTTATAGGCACTTTCCGAGCAAGGGTAAGATGTATGAAGGCTTGGTAGAGTTTATAGAAGAAACGGTTTTCAGCCGTATTACTAGGATTAATCAAGACTCTAATGGCGCTCTAGAAAAGCTCCAAAAAATTCTGACTTTGGTGCTAGCTTTTGCCGAGCGTAATCAGGGTATGTGTCGAATTTTGGTGGGAGATGCTCTAGCAAACGAGAGTCCTAAAGTTCGAGCGCGTGCAGAGCAGTTCTTTCAGCGCCTTGAAACTGAGCTTAAGCAAGTGATTCGAGATGCGGAGCTTAAAGAAGGTAAGAAGTTGCGCCTTAGTGCAATTTCGGGGGCGAACTTGCTCGTGGTTAATGTGGAAGGTCGAATTCACCAATTCGTGCGCAGCGAATTTAAAACTAAGCCTACTGCGCACTGGGCAAACCACTGGCCCTTGCTTGCGAGTGGCTTGTTTTAAACCTCTGCTGTTAATCCAAGTCGTCGCATTTCCGCAATATTGCTCTAGTCTCTGCATACAGGGCAGGGCTTGAGATTAGAAGGTCGTGTGCATAGATGCATGCTGGTGTGTCGTCGGGCACGTCGCTAAAGTGACCGCAGGTTGCACCTGCCTGCTGAGCGATTAGTCTAGCGGCTGCAAAGTCCCAGGGGCTCAATGACTCAAAGTAGATATCTAGGCGGCCACAGGCTACCCAGCAAATATCGAGTGCGGCGCTGCCTAAGCGTCGCATATCTTGAGTGTGCTCTAACATAGGTACGATACGTTTAATAATGGGAGGAATTCCGCTTTTATCGTAGGGGAAGCCCGTAGCAAAAAGTGCTTTCCGTAGGTTCTGTTGTCCGCTCACCGATATGCTCTCACCGTTTAGTTCTGCTGCTTGGCCATTTATCGCTGAGAACATCTCTTCCATGAATGGGTTGTAGACAACGCCTACTTGCATTTCCCCCTCGCAGGCAAAAGCGATTGAAACGCCTACCATTTGTTGGCCATGGGCATAGTTAACAGTGCCGTCAATGGGGTCGATGATCCAAATAGGGGAGTCTAGGTTTTTGCTTTCAGACTTATCTTTGCAGGTTTCTTCTGTCAAGAAACGATGGTCTGGAAAACGCTCTTTGATGATGTTCACGATTAAAGCATCTGCAGCCAAGTCGGCATTGGTAACAAGCTCTTGTTGATCTTTGTAATCATGCTGTATATCGCCTTGCTCTCTTTTTGATGCGATCAACTCTCCGGCTTCGGTCGCAGCTTTTTTTGCCAGCGAGAGGAGGTCATCTAGCTTGAACGTCATGCCTGTATCCTTAAATGAAGTGAGTGCTAAAGCTAAAACTGCGCCAAAAATAAGTAAAAATGAAAGCTAATTGTTTACAAATTTGGCGGGGCGGTTTAGTGTCTCGTTATGAATATTAAATCTAGAACTAACTATAACGCTTCTGACTTACTTGTTGCAGCTCAATTTGAGCAGCAGGTTGTAGGCGCGTGGCACTTTAGCTTTTATTTTGGTTTCTACCAAAACTCGGCTGTGCCCAGATAAATCGTTAGTCTGGAGAGGCCGAAGAAAGTGCCTCTCGAAAGAACCTCGATAGGCATTGCCTTTCGGGGTTTTTTTATAGCAAGAATACGACAAGAGAGTTTCAGTATGAGCAGCCTACAACAAGAAATAAACATAGGGGATGAACGCGAGGTTCTTTCTTCACAGCAGCTGATTAGTCCGGACGGCTTGAAAGCGCAGCTTGAGTTGTCATCGGACTTAAGTGAACAGGTTGCACGTCATCGAAAAGCAATTAATGACATTGTTGAAGGGCGAGATTCACGTTTGCTCGTGGTTTTAGGGCCATGCTCTTTGCATTGTGCAGAAGCGACGATCGACTACGCTGAGCGTTTACTTGCGCTGCAAGAACGTTGTGAAGACAAGGTCTTGTTGGTTATGCGGGCGTATTTGGAGAAGCCTCGCACCACTGTTGGCTGGAAAGGGATGCTTTACGACCCCATGCTCGATGGAGAAGACGATATGGTGTTGGGTCTTGAAGCGAGCAGAAAGCTGCTTTTGGATATTGTGCGCGTGGGTTTGCCCATTGCGACAGAGGCGCTTAATCCATTGGCTTTTCAGTATTTAGATGACGTGGTGTCGTGGGTAGCTATTGGTGCGCGCACCACAGAGTCACAAACGCATCGAGAAATGGCCAGCGCAATGCAGTGCGCTGTAGGCTTTAAAAATAGCACCGATGGCAGTTTAGAGGCTGCGATTAACGCTTTGATTTCTGCGTCGCGACCGCATAGCTTTTATGGTACTGATGGAGCGGGCCGTTTAAGTATTATACGCTCTCAGGGTAACTCTCATGGGCAGCTTGTTTTGAGGGGAGGAAAGCACGGTTCTAATTACGATGCGCTCCATATTGCTAAAGCGAAAAAGGCCTTGAGTGAGGTCGACTTGCTGCCTAGTATCGTCATCGACTGTAGTCACGAAAACTCAGGTAAGGACCATGCTCAGCAAGCTCGAGTTGTTGGGGATGTTATGCAGCAAATTAAAGATGGCTGCACATCGATTCGGGGCTTAATGTTAGAGAGCCATTTAAAAGCAGGTCGACAAAATATAAGTGCAAACCTTGAGTATGGTCAGTCAATAACGGACGCGTGTATCGATTGGGAAGAAACTGAATACTTAGTGATGGAGATGCATGGCTCACTTGGGTGAGCCATGCCGCGCGGTTTAGGAGTTTTTCTCGCGAGCAATAGCGCGATACGCGATATCTTTTCGGAAAAAAGAGCCTTCCCATGATATTTTGCTGCATACGTCATAAGCGCTTTGCGCTGCTTCAGATACGTTATCGCCTAAGGCTGTTGCGCATAAAACACGGCCACCATTTGTTGCTACAGCGCCTTCTTTTCCAGTCGTTCCGGCATGAAATACTTTTTGGCCCTGCGATAATGGCGTCTCTAAACCAGAGATCTCTAGCCCTTTTGCATAATCGCCCGGATAGCCGCCCGCTGCGAGTACCACACCAACCGCGGATTTATCGCTCCATTCACTAGTGGTGTTGGCAAGCTCACCTTTGATTGCTGCTAGACAAAGAGGCGCTAAATCAGACTTTAATCGCATCATAATTGGTTGAGTTTCAGGATCACCAAAACGACAGTTGTATTCGATGACCTTGGGCTCACCCTCAGCGTTGATCATTAGCCCT
>JAWUYI010000098.1:0-11944 GCA_034110885.1 Oleiphilaceae bacterium | reverse complement strand
TAATAACAATGCCCGCCAAGCGATCACGGTGCTCTGCTGCATAACTTATATCTGGAACGATCACTTGATCGTCGTTTACCGTGATCTTGCCGTCTGGGTCTTCGAACATTAAACCGCAGTCGACCATTAGCATTTGGCCTGCACATATATAGAGGTTCAGGTTCATGCCGATTTCGCCCGTCCCACCAATGGGGAGGAAGTTAAAGGTATTGTCAGATGGGAGGTTCAAGGGTTTACTCAGAAATACTGCACTCAAAAAACGACTTATTTAGCCTACTTAGGTAAGTACTCGAGTCTAACATTATTGGATTGACTGGATCGAATGCAATCTGCTGCCCCAAAACATGAAATGGCGTCTTCTTTGCTAAGACTTGTTACTGTTGCTGGAAATTTACGATAAAAACCTTTTATTGGAGTAAGCGTTTTGATTTCTCAATTACCAAGGTGGGTAGAGTACGGCGCTTTTGTTCTGGCTTTGATTGCGGGCTGCGTTAATGCTATAGGCTTGATCGGGTTTCAACATCAATCTATTTCGCATCTTTCGGGCACGGCAACGCTGATTGGTACTGAAATGATGGCGGGTTCTCTCGGGGCCTCCGCGCACTTGCTAGGCGTTGTGCTTAGTTTTTTGATCGGAGCAGCGGTTTCGGGCGTTTTTCTGTCTGCAAACTCACTCAAGTTAGGCCGCCACTATGATTGGCTCTTGGTAATTGAGGCCTTGCTTTTGTTTGTTTCGATTTATTTTCTAGGTGACGGCTTGTCTTTCGGACATTACACAGCC
This sequence comes from Oleiphilaceae bacterium, assembly GCA_034110885.1. Taxonomy (GTDB): domain Bacteria; phylum Pseudomonadota; class Gammaproteobacteria; order Pseudomonadales; family Oleiphilaceae; genus PZPK01. The sequence continues at coordinate 11,163 of JAWUYI010000098.1, read as the reverse complement.
TCTGCCGCGTGTGGCCTGCAAAACGCGTTGGCGACAACGTATAGCGGCGCAATTGTTAGAACAACCCACGTTACGGGGATTGTGACAGATCTTGGCATCATGATTGGTGCTTGGTTTCGCGGCAAGGCACTGGACCGCAGAAAATCCATATTATTTCTACTCATCGTAAGCGGGTTTATTTTGGGGGGCGCCGCCGGGGCGAGTTTGTATGAAGTTTTAGGATTTATGGCGCTCTCTATTCCAGCGAGTTTGTGCTTAGTATTAGCACTTAGTTATCGGGTGATGGTGCGCGGAAAGTAGTGTCTGAAGCTTCATGCTGCCTCGGTCGAGCGCCGGCTAGCATTTAGTTTTTTAATCGCACCAGAGTGGTGCAATTTTAGTTTGTCGTGAACCAAGATCGATTTTATTTGGTGCACTGTTTTTTTTGGCGCGTAAAGGCAATTAATTAAGCTACTGAAAAATAAAGTTATTTATAGGTTGGTCTTTATATTGCTAAAGTCATAGTGTCCGTACCCTTGTCATACCGGGCAGACAAATCAAGAAATAGAACGCTAGGGTTCCGATCAAGCTTACCGCTTTTTGTAAATGCTTGATGACTGGTCCGAGAGCCTTCGACCTCCCCCTTTCAGTGAAAGGCATGGGTTACACGGCGGGATAAAAGCCCGGGAGACTTGCTTGGCCTTGCCAAGGGTACTCCGTGTAATGCTCATGTAACTGAGAGGTTCCTCATGAAACGTTTTGCTGCTCTAATTCTTGCTCTTTCTTTCTCGTCGATGTCGCACTCTGCCGACAGCTTCAAAATATGTTGGTCAATCTACGTTGGCTGGATGCCTTGGGCATACGGTGCTGAGCAAGGTATCGTCAAAAAATGGGCTGACAAATATGATATCGAAATCGAAGTTGTGCAGATCAACGACTATATCGAATCGATCAACCAATACAGTGCAGGCGGTTTCGACGCATGCACGATGACTAACATGGATGCTTTAACTATTCCTGCTGCAGGCGGCGTTGATAGCACTGCGTTAGTAGTGGGTGATTTCTCAAACGGTAACGATGGCGTTGTTCTTAAAGGTAAAAAGTCTTTGGCAGATATCAAAGGTCAGAGCGTCAACCTCGTAGAGTTAAGCGTCTCGCACTACCTTTTGGCGCGCGGGCTTGAAACTGTCGGCCTTACTGAGAAAGACCTATCTGTGATGAATACTTCAGATGCAGACATGGTTGCGATCTACGGCACAGATGACGTAAGCGCTGTAGCAACTTGGAATCCGCTATTGAGCGAAATTGAATCAATGCCTAACAGCTACAAAGTATTTGATTCATCTCAAATTCCTGGCGAAATTATCGACTTGCTAGTGATCAACACTGAAACCCTGAAAGCGAATCCTAAATTAGGTAAAGCTTTGGTAGGTGCTTGGTACGAGATTATGTCGACAATGAGTGCTGAAGGCGACATGGGCACAGCTGCTAAAACATATATGGCTGAAGCTTCTGGAACAGACCTTGCGGGATACGAAGCTCAGTTGGCGAGCACAGAAATGTTCTACACGCCAGCGCAAGCGCTTGAACTAACCAATAGTAAGGCCTTGGCTACGACTATGGAGAACGTTGCTAAGTTTTCTTTCAAGCATGGCCTTCTAGGCGATGGTGCACCAGATGCGGGTTACATCGGCATCGAAATGCCTGCAGGAACCTTCGGCAATACCAGCAATGTGAAATTCCGCTTTGACCCAAGCTACATGCAAATGGCGGCTGACGGTAAGTTATAAGCACTACACAAGTACGATGTAAGTGCGACGAATAGTCTCTTGTGCGCAGCTTTGAACAAAGCTTACGCAAGAGGCTATGACTTTTCATACTGACAACCCATGGTGTACAGGCTATGAAAAAGCTAATTAATCAAAAACCGACTAAAACGCTGAAGCTGTTCTTGGCACTTTTGCCCTTCGCTTTGCTTGTTGTGCTCTACATAGCAGGCTCTGATGCGCGTTTGGCAGAAAATCCTAACGATAAACTCTTACCGAGTTTCTCGCAGATTGGTGACGGTTGGTCGCGCATGGCCTTAGAGCCCAGTAAGCGCTCGGGCGACTATGTGTTCTGGCAAGACACCGCCAGCAGCTTAACGAGGCTGGGTTTAGGTGTTGCGATTGCTGCGGCTATTGGTCTCATGATTGGCTTATTCACAGGGGCCTTGCCCTTATTTACAGCATGGCTTTCGCCTTTGCTAACCGTGGTTTCGTTGATTCCTCCGCTCGCTATTCTTCCTATTCTTTTTATTGTGTTTGGTTTGGGTGAGCTTTCGAAGGTGGTGCTGATCGCGATTGGTATTACACCGTTTATTGCGCGTGATATTCAAAGGCGCACGCAAGAGATTCCGATGGAACAGTTGGTCAAAGCACAAACGCTGGGCGCCAATACTTCACAAATAATGGTTCGAGTTTTACTTCCGCAAATTATGCCGAAGTTGTTAGATGCTGTGCGTCTTTCTTTGGGCGCGGGGTGGTTGTTCTTGATTGCGGCAGAAGCGGTCGCTGCAACGGATGGTTTAGGTTATCGAATATTTCTTGTGCGTCGCTATATGGCGATGGACGTTATTTTGCCTTATGTCGCATGGATTACTGTGTTGGCCTTTTTCATAGATCTAGGTCTGCGCAAAATGAGTGATTACTTCTTTCCATGGCATGTACAAGGAGAAAAATGATGAGTTCATCTATCGTAGAATCGAGCGAGCAAAACAGCGCTGAAAGCTCGATCGTAGGCCTAGATGGTAAGCCCATGATTCAGGCTCAAAATGTATGGAAGCAGTATGGCGATAACGTTGTCATTGAAGGCTTGAATGTGTCGGTGCAGCGCGGTGAGTTTGTCACCTTAGTTGGCACCTCAGGCTGCGGAAAAAGTACCTTCTTAAATATGTTATTAGGCACGGTCACGCCTTCGAAAGGCCAGATCCTCCTCGACGGCAAGGCCATCCCAGATGAGCCAGATGCCGAGCGCGGCATTGTTTTTCAGCAATACTCTGTGTTCCCGCATATGACGGTTCTTGAAAACGTAATGGCAACGCGCGGTTTCCAAAAACGCGGTCTTACTGGCTATTTGTTTGGTAGCGCGCGCAAGTCTGCTCGTGAAGAGGCAGCCGCTATGCTTGAGCAGGTGGGGCTCAGCCACGCCTTAAACAAATATCCGCATGAACTCAGTGGTGGCATGAAACAGCGCCTTGCGATTGCGCAGGCATTGTTAGGGCGACCTAGAATCCTTCTGCTAGACGAGCCATTTGGCGCGCTTGACCCCGGTATTCGTGCCGACATGCACGCGCTCGTTTTAGATCTATGGAAAGAGCATCAACTGACCATCTTTATGGTGACGCACGACTTAAAAGAAGGCTTTTATTTAGGTACGCGGCTATGGGTATTCGACAAGTTGCGACATGACCCGCAGGCGCCCAATCGTTATGGCGCGGGCCTCACCTATGATTTGCCGGTGGGCGAAACCTGTTCGTCTATTTATCAAGAAATTGACCAAAGCTTTTCTGAATCGCCGATTCAAGCGGCTTAGTTTTATTTAGATCAAAAATGGAGTCTTCAATGAGCGATTACATTCGTGAAATTGACTACAAAACAACGATGAATTCCGGGTCGCACTGGTCACTCAAGATGCGACGCGGCAGTGTTCTGCGTTTAACCAACGTAAGCGGTAATGCGAACGTTGGAATGCTGTTTTACAATCCCGAAAACTTGTTAGAGCGCTATAACGCCCCCGACACATTGAAATGTCAACATACCTTTAAATTGAGCACAGGCCATTGCCTTTATTCTGATATGGGGCGCATCTTTGCGTCGATAGTTGAAGACAGTGTCGGTTGGCACGAAACGATCTGCGGTAACGCGCACGCCGAGCATGTTGCCGAGCGTTGGGGAGCGAGGGATTATCAAACAGATCATAACGAGTGGAAGCAAAATGGTCATGACGCGTTTTTAGTTGAGTTGGCCAAATATGGTTTGGGCGTTGCAGATCTCGCGGCCAATATTAACTGGTTCAGCCGCGTTGAAGTAGACGACGAGGGCTTGCTGGGCCTGGCTGAACCTAAGTCAGCGTCAGAAGCAGGGAATCAAGTTGTACTGCGTTTTGAAATGGACACCTTAGTCATCTTGCATACCTGCCCACATCCGATGGACAGATCTGCTGAATACCCAAGGAGCGAAGTGCAGCTCGAACTTGGTTCGGCGCTAGATGTCTCGGAAGATGATTTTTGCAAAAACTTCCGGCCGGAGAACATTCGCGGCTTCGAAAACAACGCGCTTTATCATATTGGTAGGGGAGGCTTTTAATGCAAAACCAACTACCAATTGTCGAAAGCCAGTTAGCAGTAAATCAGGCGACTCACAGCGAAGTGGTGGATGCGGGCGACTATTACATAGGGCTGGTTAAAGTCGGTGATGTTATCCGCATACTCGACCTCGAAGGAAACCAAGCCGCTGACACCTTATTTTTTAATGCCGCCGATCCTACCGAGCGCTACAGCGCGATGGATACTATGCGCGAGCAGGGCAAGGTTTATCTCACAACGGGTTCAGAGCTGCGCTCAAATTTGAATCGCGTGATGTTAGAAATTGTGGCGGATACCTGCGGCCGTCATGACACTTTGGGTGGCGCGTGTGCTACAGAGAGTAATACCGTTCGCTATGATCTAGAAAAACGCTGCATGCATGCTTGTCGAGACAGCTGGATGCTGGCCATCGCGGAGCACCCAGAGTATGGCATCAGCAAACGGGACATTAGCCATAACATCAATTTCTTTATGAATGTTCCGGTCACGGCAGAGGGCGGCTTGAGTTTTGAAGATGGTATTTCGGCCCCGGGAAAATACGTTGAGCTAGAAGCAAAAATGGATCTTGTGGTGCTTATTTCGAACTGTCCGCAGTTAAACAATCCATGCAATGGCTACAACCCAACGCCTATCGAATATATCGTTTGGAGCAACACCTAAGTTCTGTTTTAGCTTGGCACTGCTTTTATTTTAGCTAGTCAGTATTAATCAGTATTAATCACTTCTGCGGACGACCGCTGTCGTATTAAGCATCCGGGACGGCTCGGGAAAGGTTCTCTATGTTTTCTAAAGTATTGATCGCGAATCGTGGTGCTATTGCGACGCGCATTATTCGCACCTTAAAGAGCATGGGCGTGAGCTCAGTCGCCGTATATGCCGAGAGCGATGCCAACAGCCTGCATGTGCGCCATGCCGATGAAGCCTATTCCTTGGGCGAAGGCGGCGCGTCTGACACCTACCTAGATACCGCCAAAATTCTTGAAATAGCGAAGCGCTCTGGTGCTGAAGCTATCCATCCCGGCTATGGCTTTTTAAGCGAGAATGCAAACTTTGTGCGCTTGTGTGAAGCGAACAATATTGTGTTTATCGGGCCAAGCCCCGAGCAAATGGAAGTGTTTGGTTTGAAGCACAAAGCGCGTGAGTTGGCGCAAGCTGCAAACGTGCCACTGTCGCCGGGTACTGAACTGTTAAAAGACCTCGACGACGCGATTCATTCCGGACGAAAAATTGGTTACCCCCTGATGCTTAAAAGCACCGCAGGAGGCGGCGGCATCGGAATGCAACTGTGCCATTCTGAGGCGGAACTTCTAAGCGGCTATGAATCGGTAAAAAGACTTGGCGCCAATAACTTCGCCGACGACGGCGTGTATTTAGAGAAGTTCATTGCCCGTGCTCGGCACATAGAAGTGCAAGTGTTTGGTAATGGCAAAGGTGAGGCGCTCGCCATTGGCGAACGCGATTGTTCAAGCCAGCGCCGTAATCAAAAGGTTGTAGAAGAATGTCCCGCCCCCAACTTAGAAGACTCGGTACGCGAGCAATTGCATCGCACTGCCGAGGCGCTGTTGTCCAGTGTTCAATATCGCAATGCGGGCACGGTTGAGTTTATATTTGATGCCGATACCAACGAGTTCTACTTCTTGGAAGTAAACACTCGCTTACAGGTTGAGCACGGTGTCACCGAAGAAGTGTATGGAAAAGATCTTGTTGAATGGATGCTGCGTCTGGCGTCGGGTGAGCCCTTAGATTTGTCGGCAGAGCGCGAGAGCTTGCAGGCGCACGGCCATGCGATTCAAGTACGAATTTATGCCGAAGACCCATACAAGCAGTTTCAACCAAGCCCCGGCCTATTAAGTTACGTCGAGTTTCCGAAGGGTGAAGGCGTGCGTGTGGATACCTGGATCGAGTCGGGTATTGAGGTGCCGCCGTATTTCGACCCCATGCTGGCAAAGGTTATCGTGCATGCAGGGGGGCGCGCTCAAGCCTTGAGCCTTCTGAGTGATACTTTGGCCAAAACTCAGCTCTATGGCTCAGAGACCAATCTAGATTATCTGCAAGCACTGCTTCATGACGACACCCTGCACAAAGGTGAGGTGACGACGCGCTATTTAGAAAGTTTTTCTTATACCCCAGCTCGATTCGACGTGCTGTATGCCGGTACGCAAACCACGGTGCAAGATTATCCAGCCAGAGCGGGTTATTGGGATGTCGGCGTGCCGCCGTCAGGGCCGTTTGATAACTATTCTTTTCGCTTAGCGAATCGCCTCTTAGATAACGACGAGCGTGTGAGCGGACTAGAAATTACCATGCAGGGGCCGCATTTGCAGTTTAGCGTTGCGACGCAAATTGCGATTACCGGTGCTGAGATTGCAGCGACCTTAGATGATCAGCCGATTGCTATGTGGCAGGTGGTCAACGTGGCGGCAGGACAAACGCTTAAATTGGATCGCCTGAAAGATGCCGGTGCTAGAGCGTATTTGGCGATTCGTGGTGGTTTGCAGTGTCCAGAATATTTGGGCTCATGTTCGACCTTCACCCTTGGGCAATTCGGCGGCCACAATGGCCGAGCGCTCCAAGTTGGGGATGTGTTGCGATTGAATCCAGAGCTTGCTGCGGTTGAGCCTAAAGTTTTACCGTCTGGCTTACTGCCAGAGATACAAAATACTATTGAGCTGCGTGTGATTTATGGCCCTCACGGCGCGCCCGATTTCTTCACGCAAGAGGATATCGATACCTTTTTCGAACACGCTTGGGAAGTTCACTATAACTCAAGCCGCACGGGCGTGCGCTTAGTTGGGCCAAAGCCTAGCTGGGCGAGAAAGGATGGGGGCGAGGCAGGCCTGCACCCCTCGAACATCCACGACAATGCTTACGCCTTTGGTACCGTTGATTTTACTGGTGATATGCCGGTTATCTTGGGCCCAGACGGGCCTTCTCTTGGCGGCTTTGTATGCCCTGCTACGGTTGTACAGGCAGACTTATGGAAGCTAGGCCAACTGCGAGCGGGCGATAAAATTAAGTTCGTGTCGGTGAGTCTCGACACTGCAGTGGCTTTGGAACGTGAGCAGACTGAAGCAATTGCTCGTTTGGCTACAGTGGAACAGAGTCAACAGGACTGGGAGGCTTTGCCTTCGCCTACCACTAACGACACACCGGTGCTAAGCGAACTTGCCGCCAGCGAAGTAGGCGAGCGAGTCGTATATCGGGCAGCGGGCGATCACTTTTTGCTGGTCGAGTATGGTGAGCAAGTGCTCGACATTGCGCTGCGCTTTAGAGCGCACGCCTTGATGCAATGGCTGCAAAAGAACTCGCTGCCGGGCATCAATGAACTAACGCCGGGTATCCGATCCTTGCAAGTACATTACGATAGTCAGCTGCTATCTTATACGCAGTTAATTGCGCACCTTCAGCAGGGTGAACGCTATTTAGCCACGCAGATAAATTCACTGAGTGTGCCCTCTAGAATCGTGCATATCCCGCTTTCTTGGGATGACGAAGCCTGTATTAAAGCGATTGAAAAGTACGATCAGTCGGTGCGTCAAAACGCACCTTGGTCACCTAGCAACCTTGAATTTATTCGACGTATCAATGGCCTAGATAGCATCGATGAGGTGAAGAAAATTGTGTTCGATGCTTCTTACTTAGTGATGGGTTTGGGTGACGTGTATCTTGGTGCGCCGGTGGCGACGCCCGTTGATCCCCGGCATCGACTGGTGACGACGAAATACAACCCTGCGCGCACGTGGACTGCAGAGAACTCGGTGGGTATCGGCGGCTCTTATATGTGTGTGTATGGGATGGAAGGGCCGGGTGGCTATCAGTTTGTGGGTCGAACCCTGCAAATGTGGAATCGCTATCGTCAAACTGCGGAGTTTAAGAGACCATGGTTACTGCGCTTTTTTGACCAGATTAGATTCTACGAAGTGAGCAACGAAGAGCTGCAAGAAATTCGTCAGAAATTCCCGCTTGGCCAATACCCGCTGAAGATTGAGGAAACGGAATTTAGTCTCGCGGAATATCAGAAATTTTTGGACCAAAACGATGACACGATCGCTCAATTTAAAGAAAGTCGCGAAGGTGCTTTTGAAGATGAGTTAGCTCGCTGGCATGCCGAGGGTCAATTCAACTTTGATGCCCCAGAGGAGCAGGGCGTGAGTGACAACGTAGAGTGGCCGGAAGACAGTGTGGTGATCGACAGCTCGGTGTCGGGCAGTGTCTGGCAGTGCGATGTTGAACTCGGTCAGGAAGTGGTCGCGGGGCAGTGCTTGGTTACACTTGAATCGATGAAGATGGAAATTCCCCTCGTCGCGCCAGTAGCCGGCGTTGTGAGTCATATGTTGGTAGCAAAAGGTCAACGCGTGAGTGCAGGGCAAGCCGTTGTCGTGCTCGAGCCTTCTTCTTGAAACGTTCGCTTGAATACTGTTTCGAGTAGGCTTTCTCAACGAGAAGCTTAAACGCAAATTTTGAAGCACAAGAATTGTAGTAAAGGTATGAAAATGGACGTTAGTAAAAACATGAATAAAGCAAAGATTCAACCCAAACAAAACATGTCGATTGCGAGTTTAAGAGCTGCTTATCTATCGCAAAGCTTAAAGCCTTTAGATGTGTTGGCAGACATTCGCGAGCGCGCTGCAGAAAACGCGGAACACAATATTTGGATTCACTTATTGAGTGAAGCTGAGCTGAGTCCGTATCTGAAAGCGCTTGAAGAGAAAGACCCGCAATCGCACCCTCTTTGGGGCATTCCATTCGCGATAAAAGACAATATTGATCTTGCAGATATTGCTACGACGGCGGCCTGTAAAGAGTTTGCATTTGTTCCAACGCGTTCAGCACAAGTAGTGCAGCAGTTAATTGATGCCGGAGCTATCCCTGTCGGCAAGACCAACCTTGATCAGTTTGCAACAGGGCTGAATGGCACGCGCTCACCTTGGGGTGCATGTAAAAACTCGTTCAACCCAGAGTATATAAGCGGCGGCTCCAGTTCTGGTTCGTCCGTTGCGGTGGCGCTTGGGCTTGCGAGCTTTAGCTTGGGAACAGACACCGCGGGCTCTGGTCGTATTCCAGCTTGCTTCAATAATTTGGTGGGTGTTAAGCCAACATTAGGCTTGCTCTCTGCAACGGGTATGTTGCCTGCATGTCGCAGCTTAGACTGCATGACAATTTTTGCTTACAGCGCAGCAGATGCCAACGCGGTTCTGAGTGTCGCCGAGGGCTTTGATGCAACAGATGCTTACAGCCGAAAAAATCCATTTTTGAATCAAAGCCGTCAGTTTGGCGAACGCACTGGCGCACTCACTATTGGGGTTATTGCTAAGTCGCAGCTGAAATTTTTTGGGGATGAAGCCTACGAGAAAACCTATTGGCAGACCCTAGATGCCTTGAGCAAACAAGACATTGAGTTTGTCGAAGTGGACTATGCCCCCTTTGAAGAAGCAGCCAAGCTTTTGTATGAAGGGCCTTGGGTTTCCGAGCGATACCTAGCAACAATGCCACTTATTGAAGAGCAGCCAGATGCAATGTTCCCGGTCGTTCGAGAGATTATCGAAAAAGGTAAAACCCCATTAGCGACCGAACTTTTTTCTGCGGAATATCGCTTGCAAGCCTTAAAGCAGCGCTGTAGCGAGCAGTTAGAGCGGGTCGACTGTTTGCTGACGCCGACGGCAGGCCGTTGCTTTACGATAGACGAAATGCTTGCAGAGCCAATTAAGCGCAACAGTGAACTCGGCTACTACACCAATTTTATGAATTTATGCGACATGAGTTCGGTGGCCGTACCCATGGCGTTTGCGGATAACGGGCTGCCTTTTGGTATTACGCTTGTTGGACCAAAATTTGGTGACCGCGAACTGTTAGCGATAGCCCAACGCTTACATAAGCCCGCTGAACTCGGATTGGGCGCAACAGGCTTCATAGACGGCTCGGTCGAACTAGCCACAACCAATAATACCAAAACGATTGATGTGCTGGTGTGTGGCGCACACCTTGAAGGCTTGCCGCTAAATTGGCAACTTACGGAGCGCCGGGCAGTGTTGAAAGAGAGCACGTTTACCGCGCCGGTTTATCGCATGTACGCCTTGGCTGGCGGCCCACCGTTTCGTCCAGGCCTCGTCTTAGATAAAGAACTCGGCGCGAAGATTGAAGTGGAAATTTGGTCAGTTCCTGCGGAAGAATTTGGTAGTTTCGTAAACGGAATTCCTGCACCTTTGGGCATCGGAAAGGTTCAGCTCGTCGACGGTCGATCCGTTAGCGGATTTATATGTGAGCCTTATGGCTTAGAGGGCGCCAAAGAAATCACGCAGCTAGGAGGCTGGCGCGCTTACTTACAGCAGTTAAGTTAACTGCTGTAAGAATTAGTTAGTCTTACACTTCTTGTTAGAGCCAGTAAGGATAGGGTGTTTTCCTTTCAAACTGGCTTATCTTAATGCCTTGCACAGCATGATTATCTTGCTTTACTCCTTACGCTTTTCTTTTTGTGAGCGCTATCAATTGCATTGTAATTAGTAAATTTCCGACTACCTTTTTACTATTCGTTTAAGTAGACCTTCGGCGAGAAGTGTTGCTCTTCCATAATTGATTAAGTTGCTAGGAGGTTGGTTGTCTAATACGGCTAATGAGCCCGCCGCGACGGAAGCCAATAAAAAACAGTTGGTTCGCTTAGCTTCGGCGCTTGCAGTATTTTGGTTGTTCGCGTCTGGCATGGGGCTTTGGTACTTTTTCAATCGAGATATTACTAGCTTTATTCCGTCAGGCGCTAATGAACAACCCTACGATGCAAAGGCCTATGAGTCTCAATTAAAGACAATTATATGGCCTAAAAGTGACGGGCTTACGTTTATACA